>NZ_CP110257.1:3137500-3348564 GCF_026013905.1 Schlegelella aquatica | reverse complement strand
GCTAGGCCGGGTCGGGGTGTGCAGCGGCTCCAGCACAGGGCCGACTTCGAACGGGTGCTCGGCGCAGGGGCCGCGGCCGTCGTGGCCCGCAGCGCCCACTTCGTCGTGCACCATCTGCCGCCCGCTGCGGCGGGTTGCGCGCCTTCGGCGGGTTCGTCAAGTCAGGAAAAGGCCGAGTTGTCAACAGCCCCAGCCACGTCCACGGCCCCAGTTGTGGATCGCGGTCGTACCTCGCCGCGCGGTGAAGCGCCGGGCCTCGGGCCGGCCCGCGTGGGTGTGGTCCTGCCCAAGCGCTGGGCGCGTCGCTCGGTGACCCGGTCCTTGCTCAAGCGTCAGGTGTTCGCCGCCTTCGACCGACTGCCTTCCCCGGTGCCCGCGGGCGACTGGGTGGTGCGGCTGCGCGCGTCGTTCGACACACGGCAGTTTCCGAGCGCCGCCTCCGACGCGCTCAAGCGCGCCGTGCGCGGCGAGCTCGACGCGCTGCTCGCGCAAGCCTTGGCGCGGCTCGCGCGGTCCGGTCCGGGCCGCCCGCCGGTGCGCTGAAGGCTCGGGCCGATCGAGGGCTGGCGATGAAGCGCGCACTGATCCTGCTGATTCGCGGCTACCGCCTGTTCTTCAGCGCCTGGGTCGGCGCGGGCTGCCGTTTCCATCCCACCTGCTCGGTGTATGCGATCGAGGCGCTGGAGCGCCACGGATCGCTGGCGGGCAGCTACCTCGCGGCGCGCCGCCTGCTGCGCTGCCACCCGTGGTGCGAGGGCGGTGCCGATCCGGTGCCCGCCGACGCGCCCCGTCTGCAGCGCCCGGGCGGGCCGCCCGGGCTGTTCACACGTCTCGTGCGGGCGGGTTCGTCGAGCCCGTCCCCCTCGCCTCCTGCTTCCACCTCCTCCAACAGCGAGTCGTCTCCATGACCGATATGCGCCGCACCATCCTGTGGGTGGTGTTCTCGATGTCCCTCGTCCTGCTGTGGGACGCCTGGAACAAGCACACCGGCCGGCCGTCGTTCTTCTCGCCGCCGCCGGCCACCTCCAGCGCCTCCGCGCCGGCCGGCGGTGCGCCAGCATCGGCCGCGTTGCCCGCCCCGGCCGCCGCGACGGGCTCGGGCCCGGCCGGGGCCTCGGCCATCTCCACCCAGGCCGCAGCCCCCACCGCATCGCAGAAGTTCACCGTGCGCACCGACGTGCTGGAGCTGACCATCGACACGCAGGGCGGCACGATCACGCGCGCCGAGCTGCTCAAGTACGAGGACCAGCAGGACCGCGCGAAGAACGTCGTGCTGCTGGATCAGTCGGCCGAACGGGTGTACCTCGCGCAAAGCGGGCTGATCAACCGGGTCGACAACGGCGGCGCGTTCCCGAACCACTTCACGGTGATGACGCCGCTGCCCGGCGAGCGCACGCTGCCCGAAGGGCGCGAGGCGCTCACCGTCACGTTGGAGTCGCCGGAGGTCAACGGCCTGAAGTACCGCAAGACCTACACGCTCAAGCGCGGCACCTACGCGATCGACGTGCGCCATGAGGTGGTCAACGTCGGCAGCGAGCCGCGCGAGCCGCAGCTGTACCTGCAATTGGTGCGCGACGGCAACCCGCCTCCGGGCGAGTCGAGCTTCTACTACACCTTCACCGGCCCGGCGCTCTATACGGACGCCAAGAAGTTCCACAAGATCGACTTCAAGGACATCGCCAAGGGCAGCGCCGAGACCGCCCCGCCGGCAAACGACGGCTGGGTGGCGATGGTGCAGCACTACTTCGTGTCGGCCTGGTTGAACACCCAGCCGCAGCCGCGCGAGTTCCGCACGGCGAAGGTGGCCGACAACCTCTATTCGATCGCGATGGTGCAGCCGCTGGACGCGGTGGCGCCCGGGGCGACGAAGGCCGTGGACACGACGCTCTACATCGGCCCGCAGGAGGAAAAGAAGCTCGAGGCGCTGGCTCCGGGCCTGGACCTCGTGAAGGACTACGGCTGGTTCACCATCCTGTCCAAGCCGCTGTTCTGGCTGCTCGACAAGCTCTACGGCGTGCTGGGCAACTGGGGCTGGGCGATCGTCGCGCTGGTGGTGCTGCTCAAGATCGCGTTCTACTGGCTCAACGCGAGCGCCTACCGCTCGATGGCCAAGATGAAGGCGATCGCGCCGCGCGTGCAGGAGCTGCGCGAGCGCTACAAGGACAAGCCGCAGCAGATGCAGCAGGAGATGATGCGCATCTACCGCGAGGAGAAGGTCAATCCGATGGGCGGCTGCCTGCCCATCCTGATCCAGATCCCGGTGTTCATCGCGCTGTACTGGGTGTTGCTGTCTTCGGTCGAGATGCGCAATGCGCCGTGGATCGGCTGGATCACCGACCTGTCGGTCAAGGACCCGTACTACATCCTGCCGCTGCTGATGACGGCCTCGACGCTGCTGCAGACCTGGCTCAACCCGACGCCGCCGGACCCGGTGCAGGCGAAGATGATGTGGATCATGCCGCTCGTGTTCTCGGTGATGTTCTTCTTCTTCCCGGCCGGCCTCGTGCTGTACTGGCTGACGAACAACATCCTGTCGATCGCGCAGCAGTGGTTCATCAACCGGCAGCTCGGCGTGAAGTGAACGCCAGGCACGCACCGAGTGCCTGAACGCAACGCCCCGCGGGCCCGGCCCCCGGGGCGTTTTGCATGGCGCCGTCGACCTTGAGCCGGCGATGCTGGGCGCTTGAAAGAGACGCTCGTGGGCGCGCCGCGAGCCGGCCGGCGAATGCCGCGACAATGGCGCCATGCTCGCTCGCCAGCAGGATCCCATCGTCGCCATCGCCACCGCGCCGGGGCGCGGGGCGGTGGGCATCGTGCGCCTGTCGGGGCGCGACCTGTCCGCCTTCGTGCGGGCCTTCTTCGGCCGCGCGCTCTCGCCGCGGCACGCCACCTACCTGCCGTTCCCCGACGCGCAGGGCCAGCCGATCGACCAGGGGCTCGCGATCTACTTCCCCGCGCCGCATTCGTACACCGGCGAGGATGTGCTGGAGCTGCAGGCGCACGGCGGGCCGGTGGTGCTCAAGCTGCTGCTCGCGCGCTGTCTGGAGGTGGCCACGCAGCCGGGCGAGGCCGGCCGGCCCGTGCTGCCCGGTCTGCGGCTGGCCGAGCCGGGCGAGTTCACGCAAAGGGCCTTCCTCAACGACAAGCTCGATCTCGCGCAGGCCGAGGCGGTCGGCGACCTGATCGACGCCAGCACCGAGGCCGCGGCGCGCTCGGCCAGCCGCTCGCTGGCCGGGGCGTTCTCGAAGGAGGTGGAGTCGCTGCGCGAGCAGATGGTGCAGCTGCGCATGCTGGTGGAGGCGACGCTCGACTTTCCGGAGGAGGAGATCGACTTCCTCGAGAAGGCCGATGCGCGCGGCCGGCTGGCCCGGCTGCGCGAGACGCTCGCCGCGGTGATGGACCGCGCCCACCAGGGCCAGCTGCTGCGAGAGGGCATCCAGGTGGTGCTGGCCGGCCAGCCCAATGTGGGCAAGAGCTCGCTGCTCAACGCGCTGGCCGGGGCGGAGCTGGCCATCGTCACGCCGATCCCGGGCACCACGCGCGACAAGGTGAGCGAGACGATCCAGATCGAGGGCGTGCCGCTGCACGTGATCGACACCGCCGGCCTGCGCGAAGCGACCGACGAGGTCGAGCGCATCGGCATCGCGCGCAGTTGGGCCGAGATCGAGGCGGCCGACGCGGTGCTGTTCCTGCACGACCTCACGCGCCTGGGCGAGCCCGAGTACGACGCGGGGGAGCGCGAGATCGCCCGGCGCCTGCCGGCGGGGCCGAAGATCGTGCACGTGTACAACAAGTGCGACGCCCGGCCGGGTGCCCGGCCGGCGGCTCGCGAGGGCGAGCGGTACGTCGCCCTCTCCGCGCGCACCGGCGAAGGGCTGGAGGCCTTGCGCGCGCTGCTGCTGGAGCTGGCGGGCTGGCATGCGCAGCCGGAGGGCGTCTACATGGCGCGCGAGCGGCACTTGCAGGCGCTGCGCCGCGCGGCCGAGCACCTGGCCCTCGCCGACCAGCATGCCGCGTGCGCCGACCAGGCGCTCGACCTCCTCGCCGAGGAACTGCGGCTCGCGCACGAGGCGCTCGGCGAGATCACCGGTAGCTTCACCGCTGACGACCTGCTCGGCGAGATCTTCAGCCGCTTCTGTATCGGCAAGTAAACATCGACACCAGGATTTGCAGCGCACCGACGAAGGGCAGCGCAGAGGCGACGAGCGGCAAACCCCCCTGTTCGTGCCATTGTGGGACGCTTGGTACGCGCCACATAATCCCCTGGCGGAGCACTTTGTGCGCTGCGCCGCGCAATGGCCGAGCCGGTCGGCGCCTCATCACACACCAACAGGGAACGCTGCGGGGAAGCTCGATGGATTTCAACCAGCTCGTGCAGGCGGTGCAGTCGCTCAATGCCGAAGATGCGTTTCGGCCCCGCCTGGACGCGGGGCAGTGGCAGACCTTGTCGCAGTACCTCACCCGGCACGACGTGCGGCCGGGGGACTTGATCATCAAGCAGGGCGACCGCGGTGACCGCGCGATGTACCTGCTGGCGCAGGGCACCTACCAGGTGTATGCGAGCGGCGGCGCGCCGGGCACGAGCAAGGTCGCCATCCTGCGGCCGGGCGCGGTGGTGGGCGAGCCCGCGCTGTTCGCCGACGTGCCGCGCGGCGCCAACGTGGAAGCGATGACGGCCGGCGTGCTGTGGGCGCTGCGGCTGCCCCGCTTCGAGGAACTGGGCGTGCGCGTGCCGGGCATCGCGCTCGAAGTGGCGCGCGCGGCCGCGGCCGTGATGGCGGTGCGCCAGGCGCGTTGAGGCCCGCGCTCCTCGGCCGTCCAGGCCGGGCTGTCGCCTCCCTGGAAGGCAAGGCATCGACCGCGCGGGTCGAGATGCGCCCCGGCGGGCGCCCGCGCGGCTTTCAATGCCCGTCGAACGACACCAGCGTGAACAGCGGCAGGCCTGCGGCGCGCAGCTTGTCGGCGCCGCCCAGTTCGGGCAGCTCGACAATGGCCGCGCCTTCGATCACCGTGGCGCCCAGGCGCTCCAGCAGGCGCTTGCCGGCCATCATCGTACCGCCGGTGGCGATCAGGTCGTCGATCAGCACCACGCGGTCGCCGGGCTTGACGGCATCGGTGTGCAGTTCCACCGTCGCCGAGCCGTACTCGAGCTCGTAGGTTTCGGCCACCGTGGTGAACGGCAGCTTGCCCTTCTTGCGGATCGGCACGAAGCCGACGTTGAGTTCGTAGGCGAGCACGGCGCCGATGATGAAGCCGCGCGCATCCAGGCCCGCGATGACGTCGGGCTTGACATCGAAGTAGCGGTGCACGAACTGGTCGATCAGCACACGGAAGACCTTGGGGTTTTGCAGCAGCGGCGTGATGTCGCGGAACTGCACCCCCGGCGAGGGCCAGTCGGGCACGGTGCGGATGTGGCTCTTGATGTAGGCGGAGGTGTCCATGGCAAGGGCAACGGCGGGAGGACGGCCGAGGCGCTATTGTGAGGCCTCGCCGCCGGGTACCGGTCGGCTCCTCAGCCCGACAGCAGCTTTTCTTCGGCGAGGGCCAGGGGCTCGGGCAGGCCGCACAGCACCAGCGTGTCGCCGGGCCCCAGCAGCAGCTCGTCGTGGGGTTTGACCACGCCGCCGCCTTGGGCGCGCCGCACCGACAGCACCGACACGCCCATCGCGTGCAGGGCCACGTCGATCAGGCGTCGCCCGCACCAGGGCGAGCCGGCGGGCAGGGTGACGGATTGCAGCCGCTCGTGCTGCGCCTCGTCGCCGCTCACGTCGTCGGCGCCGTGGAAGTACCCGCGCAGCAGGCCGTAGCGCGCCTCGCGCTGCTGCTGCACGAGGCGGATGACGCGTCGCATCGGCACGCCGACCAATGCGAGGGCATGGGAGGCGAGCATCAGCGAGCCTTCGATCGCCTCGGGCACCACCTCGGTCGCACCGGCGGCGCGCAGCTTCTCGAGGTCGGCGTCGTCGATCGTGCGCACGATCACCGGCACGCGCGGGGCATGCTCGTGCACCAGTTGCAGGATCTTCAGCGCCGAGGGCGTGTCGTGGTAGGTGACGACCACGGCGCTCGCGCGCGCCAGGCCGGCGGCCATCAGGCTTTGCAGGCGCGCCGCATCGCCGAACACCACGCTTTGGCCGGCCGCGGCCGCCTGGCGCACGCGGTCGGGATCGAGGTCCAGCGCCATGTAGGGGATGTGTTCGGCCTCGAGCAGGCGCGCGAGGTTCTGGCCGCTGCGACCGTAGCCGCAGATGATCACGTGCGCCTCGGTCTTGATCGAGCGCTTGGCGATGCTGGTCAGCTGCACCGACTGCATCAGCCAGTCGGAGGCCGACAGCCGCATCACGATCTGGTTGCTGTACTGGATGATGAACGGTGTGGCGAGCATCGACAGCACCATGCTGGCGAGCACCGGGCTGACCCAGCGCGGGTCGATGAGCTGCCCGCCGGCCCCGAGCGTGAGCAGCACGAAGCCGAACTCGCCGGCCTGGGCGAGATAGAGGCCCGTGCGCAGCGCCACGCCCGGCGCGGCACCGAACAGGCGCGCCAGCCCGGCGACAAGCACGAACTTGGCCAACACCGGCAGCGTCGTGAGCACGAGCACCAGCAGCCAATGCTCCACCAGCGGCCGGGCGTCCAGCTTCATGCCGATGGTGATGAAAAAGAGCCCGAGCAGCACGTCGTGGAAGGGGCGGATGTCGGTCTCGACCTGGTGCTTGTATTCCGTCTCGGCGATCAGCATGCCGGCCAGGAACGCGCCGAGCGCCAGCGACAGGCCCGCGTGCTCGGTGAGCCAGGCCAGCCCCAGGGTCATCAGCAGCAGGTTGAGCACGAACAGCTCTTCGCTCTTGCGGCGCGCGACCAGCGTGAGCCACCAGCGCACCACGCGCTGACCGCCGACCAGCAGCACGGCGAGCAGGAGCGCCGCTTTCAGCAACGCGAACGCCAGCGGGCGCGCCATGTCCTCGGCGCCGTGCGAAAGCGCGGGGATCAGCACCAAGAGCGGCACGACGGCCAAGTCCTGGAACAGCAGCACGCCCATCACGCGCCGGCCGTGCTCGCTTTCGAGCTCGAGCCGTTCGGCCAGCAGCTTGCCGACGATGGCCGTGCTCGACATCGCCATGGCGCTGCCCAGCACCACCGCGCCTTGCCAGCTGAGCTCCCACGGCCGGCCGAGCCGGTGGAACAGCCATGCCAGCATGAAGTGGCCCACCACCGCGCCGGCCATGGTGATCACGACCTGGCTCAACCCGAGCCCGAAGACCAGCTTGCGCATGCTCTTGAGCTTGGGCAGGTTGAACTCCAGCCCGATCACGAACATCAGGAACACCACGCCGAACTCGGCGAGGTAGTGGACATTGGCCGATTCGCCCGCCAAGGCGAGCGCATTGGGGCCGATGACGATGCCCACCGCCAGGTACCCCAGCATGGGCGGCAGCTTCAGGCTGCGGCAGGCGACGACGCCGAGCACGGCGGCGAGCAGGTAGAGCAGAACGATCTCGAGTGTGGTGGCCATGAACGGGCGAAGGACGGGGTGGTCCCGCCGCGAGGCCGGTCGGGCGACCTTCCCTAGAATGGACGCATCCTAAACGAGAGGTTCCACGTGGTGTCCGACCGCACATCCTTGCCTGTGCCTGCCGGCTTCGATCCCGCACGCGCCGTCGAGCTGGCGCGCCAGACGCTGGAGATCGAATCGCAGGCGCTTCAGGGCCTGAGGGCGCGGCTGGGCGGGGAGTTCGCGCAGGCCGTGCAGGCGGTGTTGCGATGCGCGGGGCGCGTGGTCGTCACCGGCATGGGCAAGAGCGGCCACGTGGGCCGCAAGATCGCTGCGACGCTCGCCTCCACCGGCACGCCGGCGATGTTCGTCCATCCGGCCGAGGCGAGCCATGGCGACCTGGGCATGATCACGCCGCAGGACCTGGTGCTCGCGATCTCCAACTCCGGTGAGAGCGATGAGCTGACCGCCATCTTGCCCGTGCTCAAGCGGCTGTTCATTCCGCTGGTGGCGATGACGGGCCGGCGCGAGTCCACGCTCGCGCGCCATGCCGACATCGTGCTCGACACCTCGGTGCCTAAGGAGGCCTGCCCGCTCAACCTGGCGCCCACGGCCAGCACCACCGCGCAGCTCGCGCTCGGCGATGCGCTTGCCGTGGCGCTGCTCGATGCGCGCGGCTTCAAGGAAGAGGACTTCGCGCGCTCGCACCCGGGCGGCGCACTGGGCCGCAAGCTGCTCACCCACGTGCGCGACGTGATGCGCAGCGGGCCCCTGGTGCCGCGCGTGGCGCCGGGCACCAGCTTCACCGAGATGATGCGCGAGATGTCGGCCAAGGGCCTGGGCGCGACGGCGGTGGTGGACGACGACGGCCGGGTGCTGGGCATCTTCACCGACGGCGACCTGCGCCGCTGGATCGAGAAGGGCGCGGACCTGCGCACGATGACGGCCGAGCAGGTGATGACGCGCCAGCCGAAGCTCGTGCGCGAGGACGAACTGGCCGTGGAAGCGGCCGACCTGATGGAAGAGGCGCGCATCACCTCGGTGCTGGTGGTCGATGCCGCCGGCCGCCTGGTGGGTGCGCTCAACACGCACGACCTGATGCGCGCGAAGGTGATCTGATGCGCGAGATCCGGCCGACGCTCTCGTTCCCGCCCGAGCTGCTGCTCAAGGCCCAGGGCGTGCGCGTGGCGGTCTTCGACGTGGACGGCGTGCTGACCGATGGGCGTATCTACATCGGCGAGCATGGCGAGACGGTCAAGGCCTTCAGCACGCTCGACGGCCATGGGCTCAAGCTGCTCAAGCTGGGCGGCATCGAGCCGGTGGTGGTGACCGGCCGCGACTCGCCCGCGGTGCGCAAGCGCGTGGCCGACCTGGGCCTGGTGCATGCGCGCTACGGGGTGCACGACAAGCTCGCGGCTGGCGAGGCGCTGCTGCGCGAGCTGGGGCTCGGTTGGCGCGAGCTCGCGGTGATCGGCGACGACTGGCCCGACCTGCCGTTGATGGCGCGCGCCGGCTTCTCGTGCGCGCCGCAGGGGGCGCACCCCGAGGCGTGCGCGGCGGCCGACCACGTGACGCGCGCGCCCGGCGGCTATGGCGCGGCGCGCGAGTTCTGCGATCTGCTGCTGATGGCCCAGGGCCGCTACGCCGAGTTGCTGGCCACGCAGATGCGCACGCTGGACGACGGGCGTCAGGGATGACACCTCCTGCGACCCGCCCCGCGAGCCTGCCGCCGGTGCCCGCCCGCCCGGCCGTGCCCGGGCCCCACCGGCTGCGGATGTGGTTCGATGCGGCGATGGGCTATTTGCCGCTGCTGCTCATGGCGGCGCTCGCCGGGGCCACCTGGTGGCTCGTGAAGAACACGCCGGTGCCCGACGAGCCGCGCGCGGCTCGGCCGCCGCGCCACGAGCCCGACTACACGATGAGCCGCTTCACCGTGCAGCGCTTCGACACCGAGGGGCGGCCCAGCACCTTCCTCGAAGGGCGCGAGTTGCGTCACTACCCCGACACCGACACGCTGGAGATCGACGAGCTGCGGCTGCGTCACGTGGATCGGGAAGGGCGCCTGGTGCATGCGGTGGCCCAGCGGGGGCTGGCCCACGGCGACGGCAGCGAGGTGCAGCTCTTCGGCGGCGCCCAGGTGGTGCGCGAGGCCGGCGGCCCGCAGGACGTGGTGCAGAACCGGCGGCTCGAGTTCCGCGGTGAGTTCCTGCACCTGTACATGCGCGAGGAGCGCGTCGTCTCCCACCTGCCGGTGACACTGCGCATGGGCGACATGGTGGTACACGGCAACAGCCTGCGCTACGACAACATGCAGCGGGTGCTCGAGCTGCGAGGCCAGGTGCGGGGCACGCTGCCCGCGCAGGGCGCCGCCTCGGGCGAAGGCCCCGACGCTCGCTGAGGCTCATGTCCGCGCTCGCCGCTCGACGATGAACGCGCCCGACGCCTCACCGCTCGTCTACATCACCGGGGCCTCCAGCGGCATCGGCCAGGCGCTGGCGGCGCGCTACTACCGCGCCGGCTGGCGGCTCGCGCTCGTGGCCCGGCGTGCCGCCGAAATCGAGGCGTGGTGCGTGTCGCAGGGCTACGAGCGGGCCCGCTGGGCTGCGTATGCCGCCGACGTGCGCGACATCGGCGGCATCGTCGGGGCGGGCCGCCAGTGCCTCGCGCAGCAAGGTCTGCCCGCGGTGGTGATCGCCAACGCAGGCATCAGCATCGGCGTGGACACCGCCGAGTACGAGGACCTGGACGTGGTCCGGCTGACGTTCGAGACGAACAACGTCGGCCTGGCCGCGACCTTCCATCCCTTCGTGCGGCCCATGAGCGAGGCGCGCCGGGGCACCTTGGTGGGCATCGCCAGCGTCGCCGCCATCCGCGGCTTGCCCGGTCACGGGGCCTATTGCGGCAGCAAGGCGGCCGTGGTGAGCTACTGCGAGAGCCTGCGGGGCGAGTTGCGGCCCCACGGCGTGAAGGTGGTGACGCTGCTGCCCGGCTACGTCGATACGCCGCTGACGCGCGGCAACCCTTACAAGATGCCGTTCCTGATGTCGCCGGCGCAGTTCGCCGAGCGGGCGTTCCGGGCCATCGAGGCCGGCGCGAGCTACCGCGTCATCCCGTGGCAGATGGCGGTCGTCGCGAAGCTGCTGCGCGTGTTGCCCAACCCCGTCTTCGACCGCTTGCTGGCCGGCCGGGGGCGCAAGAAGCGCCGGGGGCAGTGACACAAACGCCAACCGCCCGGGGCCGGGGCCCGCGGAACAATAGCGCCGATGCCCACACCGCCGACCGCCCCGGATTTCGACCGCACCGCGCCCGCGGACCCGCCCGGCCTGCGCCGGATGAAGCGCCTTGCGCTCGGTTTGCTGCTCGCCGCGGCGGGGGTCTATGGGGTGGCCACCGCGCTCGAGGGGCGGCACCCCGCGTGGGGCTACCTGGCCGCCTTCGCCGAGGCGGCCATGGTGGGCGCCATCGCCGACTGGTTCGCGGTCGTCGCGCTCTTTCGCCACCCGCTGGGACTGCCGGTCCCGCACACCGCGATCATCCCGTCCAACAAGCAGCGCATCGGCGAGAACCTCGCGAACTTCATCGTCGCCAACTTCCTCAGCACCGAGCAGGTGCTGGCGAAGCTGAGGGAGGCCGACCCGGGCCTGCGGCTGGCGCAGTGGCTCGCCGAGCCGACGCATGCGCAGCGCCTGGCCGCCCATGCCGCCCGGGCGGCGCACTACGGGTTGCACGCGGTCGACGACGAGCGGGTGCGCGAGTTCCTGCGCGCGACCGTCTTGCGGCGGCTGGAGGCGGTGGACGTGTCGCGCCTGGCCGGCGAGCTGCTGGACGTGCTCACCGCCGACCGCCGGCATCAGGCGGTGCTCGACGAGGTGTTGCGGCAGCTCGGCCGGCTGCTGGACGATGAAGCGCTGCAGGCGCGCGTGGCCGAGAAGGTGGCCGCCGAGGTGCGGTACCTGCGCTACGTGGGGCTGGACCAGGTGGCGGGCAACCTCGTCACCGCGAAACTGGTGGCCGGCGTGGGCCGCCTCATCGCCGAGATGGCCGAGGACCCGCAGCATCCGATCCGGCTGCGGTTCGACGACTTCATGGCGGATTTCGTCGACAAGCTCAAGCACGACCCGGATTTCCGCCTGAAGGGCGAGGACCTGAAACGCCAGGTGCTGGGCCACCCGGCCCTCTCGGAGTACCTGCAAGGCCTGTGGGGCCAGTTGCTCGCCTGGCTGCAAGACGACCTGGGCCGCCCCGACTCGCGCTTGGCCGCTCGGCTGGCGGGCGCCTTGCAGCGGCTGGGCGAGAAGCTCCTGGCCGACGAGGCGATGCGCGGATGGATCAACCAGCAGCTCGTCCAGGGCGCACCGCCGTGGATCGAGCGCTACCGCGAGGACATCCGGCGCTACATCGTCGGCCGCGTCGAGACTTGGAACACCGACGAGATGACGCGGGAACTCGAACGCAACATCGGGCGCGACCTCCAGTTCGTGCGCATCAACGGCACCCTGGTGGGCGGCACCGTCGGCCTGATCCTCCACGCGGTGACGCAGTGGCTCGGATGAGGCCCGGCCGCGGGCGCTCAGGGCCGCGGGCGGCGCTTGCGGCGCCCCACCGCCATGCCGATCCCGGTGCCGAGAACGAGACCGAGCACCAGCGCCCAGCCGACCTCGGCCCCGCCCGCCTGCGACGGCCGGGGGGCAGGCGGCTGTGCGCACATCGGCAGGGCCGCGCGCCAGTCCGCCGCGGTGATCTGCGTCATCCGCGCGGCTTCGGGCAGGCCGTAGACGCACAGCTCGCCGCCCGGCAACTGGCAGAACCGCTCGGCAGGGCACTGCGTGAGGATGTGCGGCGCGAGCCCCTCGCCGCAGCGGGCACCGCCGCTGCGCAGCACCTGGAGCGTCACTTCAGGATGCTTGGTGAGTTGTTCGGGCATGGCAGATCTCCCGCGGGGGGCGCCCCGGGTGGCGGGGCAACCGGTGTGCCGTCGTCGCCCGCGCGCGGGGGCCGGGCACCCTGTCGCCACCCGGGCCTTGCGCCAGCGGCCGGGCGGTGCGCGATGATGATGACGATGCCACACCACGGAGGCGACACGCGATGAATACCCGCATCGAGACCGATTCCATGGGCCCGATCGAGGTGCCGGCCGACCGGTACTGGGGCGCCCAGACGCAGCGCTCGATGCACCACTTCCCGATCGGGGTGGCGCGCTTTCGCTGGCAGCGGCCGGTGATCCGCGCGCTGGGGCTGCTCAAGAAGGCGGCGGCGCGCGCCAATGCCGAGTTGGGCGAGCTGCCGGAGGAGACCGCGTGGCTCATCGAGCAGGCGGCCGACGAGGTCATCGAGGGGCGGCTGGACGCGCACTTTCCGCTCGTCGTGTTCCAGACGGGGTCGGGCACCCAGTCGAACATGAACGCCAACGAGGTGATCGCCAACCGCGCGATCGAGATCGCCGGCGGCGTGATGGGCAGCAAGAGCCCGGTGCATCCGAACGATCACGTCAACCGCGGGCAGTCGTCCAACGACACCTTCCCGACGGCGATGCACATCGCGGTCGTCGAGGAGCTGCAGCAGCGCCTGTTCCCCGCGGTGCTGGCGCTGCGCGACACGCTGCACGCCAAGGCCCAGGCCTACGACCACGTCGTGAAGACCGGCCGCACCCACCTGCAGGACGCCACGCCCATCACACTGGGGCAGGAGATCGGCAGCTGGGTGGCGCAGATCGACTTCGGGCTGGATGCGGTGCAGGCCTCGCTCACCGGGCTGTATGACCTGGCGATCGGCGGCACGGCGGTGGGCACCGGGCTCAACGCCCACCCGCAGTTCGGCGAGCGCGCGGCCGAGCACCTGGCCGAGCTGACCGGCCACCCGTTCCGCTCGGCGCCGAACAAGTTCTTCGCGCTGTCGGCGCACGATGCGCTGGTGCAATGCTCCGCAGCGCTGCGCACGCTCGCCGGGGGCCTCATGAAGATGGCCAACGACGTGCGCTGGCTGGCCAGCGGGCCGCGTTGCGGCATCGGCGAGCTGCGCATCCCCGAGAACGAACCCGGCTCGTCGATCATGCCGGGCAAGGTGAACCCCACGCAGTGCGAAGCCCTGACGATGGTGTGCGTGCAGGTCTTCGGCAACGATGCCGCGGTCGCTTTCGCCGGCACGCAGGGCAACTTCCAGCTCAACGTGTACAAGCCGGTGATGGTGCACAACGTGCTCGAGAGCATCGAGCTCCTGGCCGATGCGTGCGGGGCGTTCGACCGCTACTGCGCGCAGGGCATCGAGCCGAACGAGGCCGTGATCGACGAGCACCTGGAGCGCAACCTGATGCTGGTGACGGCGCTCAACCGGCACATCGGCTACGACCGCGCCGCGCAGATCGCGAAGAAGGCGCACAAGGAAGGCCTGACGCTGCGCGAGGCGGCGCTGGCCTCGGGCTACGTCAGCGCCGAGGACTACGACCGCTGGATCGACCCGCTGGCGATGACCCGGCCGGGCTGAGTCGGGGGGCGGCCCCCCTCCGGGGGCGGGCGTCAGCCAGTTGTGGCAGCATCGCGGCCCATGCTGGACGTCGTCGTCTTCTTTTTCCTGCTGGGCGTGATCGCCCGCGTGGTCGGCTCGGACTTGCGCCTGCCCGAGGCGCTGTACGAGACCTTGTCCATCTACCTGCTGCTGGCCATCGGCCTGAAGGGCGGCATCGAGCTGTCCAAGCAGCCCATGGCCGCGCTCGCACCCCAGGTGGGCGCTGCGATCCTGCTGAGCTTCACCATCCCGTTCCTGTTGTACCCGGTGCTGCGCGCGCTGCGGCTCGCCGGGCCCGACAGCGCCTCGCTGGCCGCGCACTACGGCTCGGTCAGCGTGGTCACGTTCGCCGTCGTCACGGCGGCGCTGACCCGCGCCGGCCTGCCCTACGAGAGCCATGCGGCGCTGTGGGTCGCCGTGATGGAGGCGCCGGGGATCGTCTCGGGGATTCTGCTCGCCCGGCTCGCCAAGCTGCAGGAGGTGCGCTGGGGCGCGTTGCTGCACGAGGTGCTGTTCGGCAAGAGCGTGCTGCTGCTGCTCGGCGGGCTGATCATCGGGGCGATCGCGGGCGTGGAGGGCACGGCGCCCATCAAGGCGGTGTTCATCGACCCCTTCAAGGGGGTGCTGGCGCTGTTCCTGCTCGAGCTGGGCTTGGTCGCGGGGGGCCGCTTGTCGGAAGTGCGGCGGTTCGGCCTGCCGGTGGTGGCGGTGGGCGTGCTCGCACCGCCGCTGCTGGCCGTCCTGGGCGCGGGCGTCGGCGTCGCGCTGGGGCTGTCGACCGGCGGGGTGGCGGTGTTCGCCACGCTGGCGGCCAGCGCGAGCTACATCGCCGCCCCCACGGCCATGCGCCTGGCGGTGCCGGAGGCCAACGCGGCGCTGTCGATCACCGCGGCGCTGGGCATCACCTTCCCGTTCAACATCGTCGTCGGCATCCCGCTCTACATCGGGTTGGCGCGATGGCTCACACAATGATGCGACGACGCATCGAGGAGGCATGCACACCATGGCCCTGACCAAACACGCCCGCCAGCTGCTGGTGATCATCGCCGAGGCCGCGCTGGAGAAGTCGCTGGTGCGCGACGTCAAACGCCTGGGAGCGCACGGCTACACCGTGTACGACGTGCGTGGCGAAGGGGCGATGGGTGTGCGCGAAGGCGAGTGGGAGGCCGACCGCACGATCGAGATGAAGGTGATCTGCGAGGCGCAGGTGGCCGACCAGATCGCCGAGCACGTGCTCAACACGTACGCGCCCAATTACGCGGTGACGATGTTCTTCGCCGCGGTGCAGGTGCTGCGCCCGGAGAAGTTCTGAGCAATGAAAAAGCGGCAGGGCTTGCGCCGTGCCGCTTTCGCCGGCCGGCCCCGTGGGGCCGACACGAGAGGTGAGGGGGATCAGTAGCCGCCGCGGCCGCCACCGAAGCCGCCCCGGCCGCCACCGCCGCCGAAGCCACCGCGGCCGCCGCCACCGCCACCCCCGAACCCGCCGCGACCGCCGCCGTTGCCGTAGGCGCCGCGGAAGCCACCGCCGGCACCGCCGCCCGGACGATCTTCACGCGGGCGCGCTTCGTTCACGACGATCGCGCGGCCGGCGAGCGACTGGCCGTTCATGCCGTTGATGGCGGATTGGGCCTCGGCGTCCGAGCCCATTTCGACGAAGCCGAAGCCTTTGGAGCGGCCGGTGTCGCGGTCCATCATGACCTTGGCGGACGTGACGGTGCCGAACTGAGAAAACGCGCTGCCGAGTTCTTCGTCACGCACGGAATAGGCGAGGTTGCCGACGTATAGCTTGTTGCCCATGAGAGAGCCCCTTTCAAACACAAAACAGACTTGGAGCTTCTACCCATCGAACAACTCAACCAGGCGCCGCTTCCAAGAACCATTATGGGGCTGTCTGCCAGGAAAGGAAGGCTTCGATGTGAAAAAGTGTTGTTCGTGGGGGAAATTGCGGGGGGCGTCTTTCCGCCTTGCGCGAACCGACGCCGCGCAGGGCGGCCGTATGATGCCGACGGGCCGCGGGCCGGGCTGTCGCGGCCCGACTTTTCCCTGAGAGGAGCAGTGATGAGCGTGTCTTGCCTCGAATGCGGGGCGGAGAACCGGGAGGAAGCGAAGTTCTGCCGCAGCTGCGGCTTTGCGCTGGCTCGTGGCAGCGCCGCGGCTGCTGCGCCCGCCGACGAACTGCCGCCCAGCGCGCTGGCCGACACCGTGCCGGCCGCCCTGGACGAGGCGCGGCCCGGCCCACGGACCATCGATTTCGACCCCACCGAGGCGCCGCCTGCCCCTGCACCTGTGCCCGCACCGGCACCCGCACCTGTACCTGCGCTTGCCCCTGCGGGGGCGGCCCCGCTCGCCGCGCCGGCACCGCTGGCCGCGGGCTTCGGCACCTCGCCGGCCGCGCGGCTGGCGCAGCCCGAAGCGGATGGGGACCTCCCCGAGCCCGTCTGGGCCTCGCGCGAGCCCCTGCCCGCGGGCAGCGGCGGCGGCGGGCGTTGGGCGCTGGTGATCGCAGCCCTCGTGTGCCTGGGGGCGGCCGCCCTGTGGTTCGGCCGCACGACCCGCCTGCCTGCGGTGGCTGCCGGCAGCGCCGCCGCCTCGGCTTCGCTGGCCCCGGTGCCCGCTTCGTCGGGTGCCGAGGCCCCGCCCGTGGCGGCGGGCGCGCAGGGCCCGTCCTCCACGGCCGCGGCACCCGTGGCGGTGCCCGTCGCCGCCTCGGGCGCGGCGGCGGGCCCGGCGGGCGTGGCCGAGGCCCCCTCGCCAGCCGGCGCGGCGCGCGGCGTGGGTGCGGGCGATGGCGCCGCAACACCGGGTGCCGCGCCGCCACGCCAGGCCGGGGCCCGGGGGCCGGCAGGGCCGAAGCCGGCCGCGCCAGCCGACCCGAAGCCGGCCCCCAAGGTGGCGGCGAAGGCGCCGTCCAAGCCCGCTCCCGCTGCCGAGGCCAAGCCTCGCAGCGACGTCCGGGGCGAGCCCTCGCGCTCGACGGCGGCGCGCGACGAGGGCGCCGGCCCTGCACGGCCGCCGGCTGCGGCCGACGGCTCGCGCACGAGCGCGGCCGCAGCGGCGGAACCGTGCGCCGGCAAGAACTTCCTCATGGCGATCGTCTGCCTCAAGCAGGAATGCTCGAAACCCGCGTACGCACAGCATCCGAAGTGCGTCGACTTCTTGGAGAAGGAACGCCAGCGCGAGGAGCGCGAGGCCATGTTCCGCTAGCCCAGCGCCGCGGCGTCGTCCCGCAGGCGGCCGGTCCACCGCCTCGTGACGAGGCAAGATGCGGGGTGGAGCGGCCCCGGGCCGCGCGAAACGCCACAGGGAGGACCAGACAGATGCCGGTGAGCCGACACTTGCCGAAGGAAGCCTTGCGCGGGCTGTGGGCCAGCTTGCGAGCGGTTCGTGATGGCCCGGCCTTGGGCATGCTCTCGGCCACCTATGCCGCGGCGGGCCTGCTGCTGGCGATGGTCCAGCAGTCGGTGGCCGCAGAACGATGGGGATTCGCGTGGGGCTATGGGGCCGCCATGCTCGCGGTGGCCTTCTATGGCGGCAACGCGGCCGGCATCTTGCTGATGGACGACGCCCGCGGGGCCCCGCGACGCACGGCGGCCGCGGCGCTGCGGCAGTCGTTGCGCACGGCCCATCGCCTGCTCGGCGTCATGGCGCTGGTCGCCGTCACCTATGCGGCGGGGCTGGGGTTGCTCGCCCTGGTGCTGGTGATGTGCCGCACGCCCTGGCTCGGCCCGTTGATGTACACCGTGGTGCTGCCGGCGGGGGTCGTGGTGTCTGGGCTGGCCTGGCTGGCGCTGCCGGCCGTCATCGTGCCGCTCGCCGCGCCGGCGGTGTGGGACGGCGTCGAGACGCTGTCCGTGCTGCAGCGCCTGTACGGCCTCGTGCGGCACCGCCTGCTCGAAGTGCTGCTGCTGATGCTCGGGGTCGGCGTGCTGGCGAGTTTCGTGGCGGCCGTGGTGGTGTTCGTCATCGCGGCCGGAGGACAGACGCTGGCCGCGATGTCCCGGCTGATCCTCGGCGCGGAGGTGCCGCTCGCGCAGTGGATGGCCGGCTTGTTCGGCTACGGGGTGCGCAGCCTCGCCAGCGCCGGGGTGGACCTGCGGGGGCAGCCGCACGCGCTCGCGGGCCTGGTGGGCGGGGGCGTGGTCTTCGTGCTCAGTCTGGTGCTGCCCAGCCTCGTCTACCTGCGAGGCGCGTGCGCGGTGTATCTCTCGCAGGAGGGGCGGGAGCCGGAAGTGCCCGGGCTCGGCCCCCGCAGCGAGCCCTCGGAGCGCGGCGCACCGGTTCGCTCGCCGGCGGGCGCCGCCGCCGGCCGCGCGGCCGGCGACGGGATTCTGACGGGGCCCGAGCCGCAGCTCGAGACGACCATCATGATGGCCAGGGCCCCGGCGCAGGCCCCGACGCCCGGCAGGGCGGTGGACGTGCTGCTGCCGCTGGACGAGCCCGCCCGGCAGGACTGCCGGGCCTGCGGCGCGCCGATGGCGCGAGGCGACCGCTTCTGCGCGGCGTGCGGCGCGCGGGCGTGAAGCTGTCGGGCGTACGGGGTGGCGAGGCCGGATCGAGGAGGCTGACATGACGCCGCGTATCGCCAGCCTCGTGCCTTCGATCACCGAGTTGCTGGTGGATCTCGGTCTGACGCCTTGGATCGTCGCGCGCACGGGCTTTTGCATCCATCCCCGCGAGGTGGTGTGCACCATCCCGAAGGTCGGCGGCACCAAGGACGTGCAGCTCGAGAAGCTGGAGCGACTCGCGCCCACGCACGTCGTCGTCAACGTGGACGAGAACACCCGCGAGACGGTCGAGGCGCTGCGGCGCTTCGTGCCCGAAGTGGTGGTGACGCATCCCTGCGATCCGCGCGACAACCTCGCGCTGTATGCCCAGATGGCGGAGGTCTTCGGCGCCTGGGGGCAGGTGCGCGCGCGGGCGGCCGCGTGGAGCGAGGCGCTGCACCGCGAGCTCGACCGGCTGGAGGCGCAGCGCTGGCCCGAGCGGCGGGTGCTCTATGCGATCTGGCGCGATCCGTGGATGACGGTCGCGCGCGACACCTACATCTCGCGCATGCTCGCGCTCGTCGGCTGGCACACCTGGCCGGCGGTCGAGGGTGGCCCGAGCGGTGCGGCCCGCTACCCGGCGTTCGAGTTCGACGAGCGGCTGGTGAGCCAAGTGGACGAGGTGCTGCTCGGCAGCGAGCCCTATCGCTTCACCGAGGCGCACGTGGCCGAGGTGAGTGCGCGCCTGCAGGCGCTGGGCAGCACGGCCCGTGTGCGGCTGATCGATGCCGAGATGGTGAGCTGGTACGGCAGCCGCGCGGTGAGGGGGCTGCGCTACCTCGCCGACTTCGCGGCGCGCTGAGCCGCTGTGCGGCGGGCATCAGGGCCGCGTCACTACTGCCGGGGCGCGTGCGCCGTCCAGCGCCGCTGCGTGCGGCCGCGGCCGTCGACGCTTTCCAGGTGCACGTCGAAGCCCCACAGCCGCGCCACGTGCTTGAGCACTTCCTGTGCGTCGTCGTTGAGCGGGCGGTCGTTGTGCTGGGTGTGACGCAGCGTGAGCGAGCGATCGCCGCGCAGATTGACGCTCCAGACCTGGATGTTCGGCTCGCGATGGTTGAGGTCGTACTGCTTGGACAGCGATTCGCGCAGGTGCCGGTAGCCGCTGTCGTCATGGATGGCGGAGACTTCGAGCTCCGGCTCGTCCTCGTCGTCGCGGATCGCGAAGAAGCGGAAATCGCGCATCAGCTTCGGGCTCAGGAACTGGCCGATGAAGCTCTCGTCCTTGAAGTTGCGCATCGCATAGTCGAGCGTGGTGAGCCAGTCGCTGCCCGCGATCTCGGGGAACCAGCGGCGGTCTTCCTCGGTGGGGCTCTCGCAGATGCGCTTGATGTCGGAGAACATCGCGAACCCCAGCGCATACGGGTTGATGCCGCTGTAGGCCGGGTGCCCCACGGGCGGCTGGAAGATCACGTTGGTGTGCGACTTCAGGCACTCCAGCATGAAGCCGTCGGCCAGCAGCCCGCGGTCGTAGAGCGTGTTGAGCAAGGTGTAGTGCCAGAAGGTCGCCCAGCCCTCGTTCATGACCTGCGTCTGGCGCTGCGGATAGAAGTACTGCGCCACCTTGCGCACGATGCGCACGATCTCGCGCTGCCAGGGCTCCAGCAGCGGCGCGTTCTTCTCGATGAAGTAAAGCAGGTTCTCCTGCGGCTCGGGCGGAAAGCGCTTGGCGGCTTCCTCCTCCTCGCCGGATTTGTCGGTGCGCCGGGGGACGGTGCGCCACAGGTCGTTGACCTGCTGCTGCAGGTAGGCCTCGCGCTCGGCCCGGCGCGCCTGTTCCTTGGCGAGCGAGAGCTTCTGCGGACGCCGGTAGCGGTCCACCCCGTAGTTCATGAGGGCATGGCAGGAGTCGAGCACGTCCTCCACTGCATCGACGCCGTGGCGCTCCTCGCACTCGGCGATGTAGTTCTTCGCGTAGACCAGGTAGTCGATGATCGACGACGCGTCGGTCCACATGCGGAACAGGTAGTTGCCCTTGAAGAAGCTGTTGTGGCCGTAGGCCGCGTGGGCGATCACCAGCGCCTGCAT
Source organism: Schlegelella aquatica (assembly GCF_026013905.1). NCBI lineage: Bacteria > Pseudomonadati > Pseudomonadota > Betaproteobacteria > Burkholderiales > Sphaerotilaceae > Caldimonas > Caldimonas aquatica. The sequence goes on along the minus strand of NZ_CP110257.1, from coordinate 3,328,002 downwards.
CGCCATGGTGTTCTCTTCCATGAGGTAGGCGATGCAGGGGTCGGAGTTGATGACGATCTCGTAGGCCAGGCCCATGTGGCCGCGGCGGTAGCTCTTCTCGGTGGCGATGAACTGCTTGCCGTACGACCAGTGCCGGTAGATGACCGGCATGCCGACCGACGCGTAGGCATCCATCATCTGCTCGGCGGTGATGATCTCCAGCTGGTTCGGGTAGGTGTCGAGTTTGTACTCGCGCGCCACCTCGGCGATGGCGTCGTGGTACGTCTCGATCAGCTCGAACGTCCAGTCCGACGGGCTGGGCAGCGGCTGGGTCGCGCGTTCGCGCACGGTCTCGTTCATGGAACTACCCTCGGCCGGGCCGCGGCGCTCATGCCGGCGCCCCTTCCTTCTTGAACAGGTCGCGGAAGACCGGATAGATGTCGGCGGCGTCGGAGACCTTGCGCATCGCGAAGTTCTTATGCGTCTCGAGCAGCTGGGTGTATTCCTCCCAGAGGTTCTGCTCGGCCTCGGCCACCTGCACGTAGGCGTAGTAGCGGCACAGCGGCAGGATCTGCTCGGCCAGCAGCTGCCGGCAGCGGCCGCTGTCGTGGTGCCAGTTGTCGCCGTCGCTGGCCTGTGCGCCGTAGATGTTCCACTCGCTGCTCGGGTAGCGCGCCTTGACGATGTCCAGCATCAGCTGCAGCGCGCTCGAGACCACGGTGCCGCCGGTCTCCGTGGCGTGGAAGAACTCGTCCTCGCTGACTTCGGCCGCCTGGGTGTGGTGGCGGATGAAGACGAGGTCGATCTTCTCGTAGTGCCGGGTCAGGAACAGGTACAACAGCATGAAGAAGCGCTTGGACATGTCCTTGCGCGCTTCGTCCATCGAGCCGGAGACGTCCATCAGGCAGAACATCACCGCCTTGGCCGTGGGCACCGGCGTGCGCACCCGGTTGCGGTAGCGCAGGTCGAACGGGTCGAGGAAGGGGATGCGCTTGAGGCGCTCGCGCAGCTCGGCGATGCGGTTTTCCGTCTCGCGCAGTTCGTGCTGCACCATCACGTCGGTGGGGTGCGGGTGCGCCTTCAGCCGCTCCAGGTGCTGATCGAGGTGGCGCAGCTCCCGGCGCGCATCGCCCCCCAGCGCGATGCGCCGGGCCAGCGCGCCGCGCATCGAGCGCACCACGTGCAGGTTGTTCGGCGTGCCGTCGCTGGTGAAGCCCGCGCGGTGCGATTTCCATTCCGGCACTTCGGCCAGCTGCGTGCGGATCAAATGCGGCAGGGCCAGGTCCTCGAAGAAGACCTGCATGAACTCTTCCTTGGTCAGGTGGAAGACGAAGTCATCCTCGCCCTCGCCGCTGTCGCTCGCGCCGGAGCCTGCGCCGCCGCCCCCGCCGCCTTGCGGCCGCTGGATGCGGTCGCCCTTGACGTACTCCTGGTTGCCGGGGTGCACGTACTCGCGCTTGCCCCCGGGCCCGTGCCCGAACACGGGCTCCGAGACGTCGCGCCGGGGCAAGGTGATGTCTTCGCCCTGCTCGAGGTTGCGGATGCCCCGCCCGCTCACCGCGCGACGCACCGCCTCGCGGATCTGATCGCGATAGCGGCGAAGGAAGCGCTCGCGGTTGCCGATGGATTTGTTCTTGCCCGACAGCCGGCGATCGATGATCTGCTGGAGCATGGGCATCTGGGTCAGCCTTTCTTCAGTGAGCCGCGGGCCGAGCGCGCAGCCGGCACGGGCCGGCCGGCGCCCCTCCCGGGGGCGGGGCGGCCGGGGTACTCGACGGGCGGCGGCTCATCACGAACTCTTGCGCACACGCAGGTACCACTCGCACAGCAGGCGGACCTGCTTGGGCGTGTAGCCCTTTTGCACCATGCGGTTGACGAAGTCCTCGTGCTTCTTCTGCTCGTCGGCGCTGGACTTCGCGTTGAAGCTGATGACCGGCAGCAGCTCCTCGGTGTTCGAGAACATCTTCTTCTCGATCACGGTGCGCAGCTTCTCGTAGCTCGTCCACAGCGGGTTCTTGCCGCCGTTGTTGGCGCGCGCGCGCAGCACGAAGTTGACGATCTCGTTGCGGAAGTCCTTCGGGTTGCTGATGCCGGCCGGCTTCTCGATCTTCTCCAGCTCGGCGTTGAGCGCCGCACGGTCGAAGATCTCGCCGGTGTCCGGATCGCGGTATTCCTGGTCCTGGATCCAGTAGTCGGCGTACGTGACGTAGCGGTCGAAGATGTTCTGACCGTACTCGGAGTAGCTCTCCAGGTAGGCGGTCTGGATCTCCTTGCCGATGAACTCGGCGTAGCGCGGCGCCAGCAGCTCCTTCACGTACGAGAGGTACTTCTGCTCCACCTCGGCCGGGAACTGCTCGCGCTCGATCTGCTGCTCGAGCACGTACATGAGGTGCACCGGGTTGGCCGCCACCTCGGCGGGGTCGAAGTTGAACACCTTCGACAGGATCTTGAACGCGAAGCGCGTCGAGATGCCGCTCATGCCCTCGTCCACACCCGCGTAGTCCCGGTACTCCTGGATGGACTTGGCCTTCGGGTCCGTGTCCTTCAGGTTCTCGCCGTCGTAGATCTGCATCTTGCTGAAGATGCTCGAGTTCTCGGGCTCCTTGAGGCGCGTCAACACCGAGAACTGCGCCATCATCTTCAGCGTGCCCGGCGCGCACGGCGCGTTGGCGAGCGACGAGTTGCGGATCAGCTTCTCGTAGATCTTGATCTCCTCGCTCACGCGCAGGCAGTACGGCACCTTGACGATGTAGATACGGTCGAGGAAGGCCTCGTTGTTCTTGTTGTTGCGGAACGCCTTCCACTCGCTCTCGTTGGAGTGCGCGAGGACGATTCCGTCGAAGGGAATGGCGCCAAAGCCTTCCGTGCCCTTGAAGTTGCCTTCCTGCGTGGCGGTGAGCAGCGGGTGCAGGACCTTGATCGGCGCCTTGAACATCTCGACGAATTCCAGCAGGCCCTGGTTGGCCAGGCACAGGCCGCCGGAGTAGCTGTAGGCGTCCGGGTCGTCTTGCGCGTAGGTTTCGAGCTTGCGGATGTCAACCTTGCCGACCAGGCTGGAGATGTCCTGGTTGTTCTCGTCGCCCGGCTCGGTCTTGGCGATGGCGATCTGCTTCAGGATCGACGGGTAGCGCTTGACGACCTTGAACTTGCGGATGTCGCCGCCGAACTCCTCCAGCCGCTTGACCGCCCAGGGGCTCAGGATGCGGTTGAGGTAGCGGCGAGGGATGCCGTACTCCTTCTCGAGGATCGAGCCGTCTTCTTCCGGATCGAACAGGCCGAGCGGCGATTCGTTGACCGGCGAGCCTTTGATGGCATAGAAGGGCACGTGCTCCATCAACTGCTTGAGCCGCTCGGCGATGGAGCTCTTGCCGCCGCCCACCGGCCCCAGCAGGTAGAGGATCTGCTTCTTCTCCTCCAGGCCCTGCGCGGCATGGCGGAAGTAGGACACCACCTGCTCGATGGCGTCTTCCATGCCGTAGAACTCCCGGAAGGCGGGATAGATCTTGATGACTTTGTTCGCGAAGATGCGCGACAGGCGCGGGTCGTTGCGCGTGTCGATCAGCTCAGGCTCGCCGATCGCCTTGAGCATGCGCTCCGCGGCGGTGGCGTAGGCCAGCGGATCGCGCCGGCAGATCTCGAGGTACTCCTCGAGGGAGTACTCCTCTTCACGAGTGCGCTCGTAGCGAGCGGCGAAGTTGCTGATCACGTCCATTCAGACCTCCAGGTCCTTGTGCGGCGCCGTGTGCATCCATGATGACACCGATCGGCGGCCTTGGTTTCAGCATCGATGAAATGCCGAGCCCTCATCGTGCAAACAGAAGCACAAACCTACTCCTGTTTTTTTGTTCCCGTGGTCGTGCAAGGAGCGTGCCCTGACGCAGCGGCCGTGTTCACTCACGAAAGCACGGTTCCTGAAAGAAAGGAGAACACACTCGCCCGTAAAGTTCCATCGGGTATATGCGGTCAACGCAATATCGAGCGTGGAGAAGTTGCGCGACGCGCACACTCGCTCGTGAGGCGTCGCTCGCACGCCTGTGCGGGGCCGGTCAAGGAGGGCGGCGCGAACCCGGCGCCTCGCGCGTGCGCCAGGCACGAGCGGGCGCGAGCGAACAAGCCACGCGCGAGGCGGCTGTCCTCGGGAGCGATCGTCGGTGCGCATCGATGAAGAAGCCCGTGGTCGTGGCCGCCCACACCGCTTCTCGATCGGGACAGCTCGTCCATCATCGCCTCTGACCGGAAGTTGACCCGCTCGCGCGGGATCGAACCTGCCGCGCCGAGCGGGGCGCTGTTGGCAGCCGCGTGCAGCGGCTGCCATCCTGCATTGCATCGCTCGCCGGCGCCTTCCTGGTGCATGGGGCCCGGCGCCTGGGTGGGGTCCACCGGCGCGGGCGTCACGACCGGTAACAACTCCGCCCGCGATCCCCTCCTTTCGGTGAGTGCCAGCCTGCGCGGCGCTCGGCACAATGCGGCGCGCGCCGATCGGGCCACCGCGCTCGCGGCGCGGGTCTGCGCCCCCGCCTGGGGGCCGGGCCGAGAACCACTACATGCATTCCAGGGAGGGAAGCCATGACCCGCATCGTGGCGGACCGGCCGCACGCAGCGGCCGGGTGGGGCCGTGCCGTGCCTGCCGGGCCGGTCGGGTTGGAGGAGGCCGCTCGCAGCGCGCTGTCCGGCGCCGCCTGGCTGAGCCAGCACGACCGGCTGTTGCAGGTTTGCACCGTGCTCGGCCCCGAGCGCCTGGTGGCCGAGCAGGCCACGATCCGAGAAGCGTGCGACACCCCGTTCTCGATCGAGCTGACGGCATGCAGCCCCGGCGAGCTGCCGCTCACGCGGCTGATCGGCCAGCAGCTCAGCCTCGCGCTGCGGCAAGCCGACGACCGCCGGCGCACCTGGCACGGCTACGTCGCGGCGGCCGCCCACCTGGGCAGCGACGGCGGCTGGCATCGCTGGCGCCTGCGCCTGGGGTCGTGGCTGGACTTCCTCGCGCTGCGGCGCGACACCTATCTCTACCAGGACCGCACCGCGCTGGAGATCGTCGAAGACGTGTTTCGCGATCATCCTCAGGCGCACTGGCGCGTGGAGGTGACCCGGGCGCTGCCGCGGCGCGAGATCTGCACCCAGTACCGCGAGACGGACCTCGACTTCGTGCAGCGCCTGCTGGCCGAGGAGGGCATCGGGTACCACTTCGAGCACCAGAGCGACGCCGACGCCCAGGCGCAGCGCGACGGGCTCGCGGCGCACCAGGCGCGTCATTGCCTGGTGCTCACCGACCGCGCCAGCCCCCGGCCGTTCCTGGGGCCCGTGCGGTTCAGTCAGCCGCGCGACCTGGCCGGCCGCCACGCCCGCGCGCGGGCATGGGAAGTGGACACCCTGAGCCGCGTGCGTTGCACCCAGCGGGCCCATCCCACGGCCCTCACGCTCGCGCGCTGGCATCCCGAGCGCCTGCAAGGCGTCGCGGCCGAACAGGAGGTGCCCCTGGCCGGGGCGGCCCTGCCCCGCCTGGAGCATTACGACGGGGTGGGCGAGCGTTGGCCCGGCGGAGGCGCGGCCCAGGACGGGCGCGCGACGCGGCCGGACGACGCCGAGGGCGTGGCCGCTGCGCGCGCCCAGGTGCGCGCCGACGCTTACGCGCAGGACGGCAGGCGCGTGCACGCGCAAGGCACTTGGCGCATGGCGCGTCCCGGCGCGCGGTTCGCGCTGGTGGAGCACCCCAGCCTGGGCGGCGAGTACCTGGTGCTCGCCGTGGAGCACCGGGTGCACAACAACCTGGGCGCCCGCGCTGCCGAGATCGCCGGCGAGCCCGAGCTGGAGCACGGCGCGTACCGCTGCGAGCTGCAGGCCCAGCCGGCCGAACTCGCCCATGTGCCGCCCCCGCGCCCGCGCCCCACCGCGTGGGGCTTGCAGACCGCGCTGGTGGTGGGCCACCCCGGCGAGCCGGCCACCACCGAGCGCGACCAGCGGCTGAAGATCCAGTTCGCCTGGCAGCGGGGCGAGGCGCCCTGGCCGGGTGGGCTGCCGCACGACGAGTCCAGCCCGCACGAAGGGGGCAACGCCCCCGGCGACGCACGCAGCGGCGCGTGGGTGCGCGTGGCCGAGCGCGCGGCCGGCGCCAACTGGGGCAGCGTCTTCACCGCCCGCGTGGGCAGCGAGGTGCTGGTCGACTTCATCGCCGGCGACATCGACCGCCCGGTGATCGTCGGGCAGCTGTACAACGGGCAGGACCGCCCGCCGCTGGCCGGTGGCGAGAGGGCCGGGCGCGAAGTGCCCCCGGCGGGCGCGTGCGAGCCGAGCGGGGGCTTCGACGGGCGCGCCGGGGCTCGCGCCGCGGGCGACCGCGCCCCCCTTCGCGCGGCCAACCACCCGGGGGTGCTGAGCGGCTGGTACCAGCGCAGCCTGGGCGGCGCCGGTCACCAGGAATGGGTGCTCGACGACGCCACCGGCCAGCTGCGCATGCGCTGGCAGGCCAGCCACACCCTGGCCGAGCTGGCGCTCGGTCATCTCATCGAGCAAGCGTGCGGGAGCGCTTGGCGCGGCGGCGTGCGTGGCGCCGGCTTCGAGGCCGGCACCCAAGGCTGGGCGACGCTGCGCGCCGGCGAGGGGCTGCTCGTGACCACCAGTGCCCGCCCCGGGCGCTACGGCAGTGCCGAGTCCACCCAGATGGATGCGGCCGAGGCGGTGGCGCAACTGCGCGCGGCGCAGGAGTTGGCCGAACGCCTGCACGCCGCTGCACGCGCGGCGCGCGCCCACGGGCTGGAGCCGCACGAGGCCGAGCCGGCGGGGCAGGCGGCCGGCGGGCCCGGCTCGGCGGTACAGCTGTTGCGCCTGCTCGACCCTGCCGAGGAGGGTCGTTACGGCGGCCCGGTGAGCGGACAGCCCGCCGTCAAGCAGGACGCGGCGCGCCAGCCCACCGAACCGGTCGAACGGCCCGCAGGCCCCACCGTGACGTTGGACACGCCGTCCACCCTGGCCCAGGCGAGCGAGGCCGCCCTCGTGCAGCATGCCTCGGGCGACCACGCCGCAGTGGCGCAGGGCGACTGGCACGCCAGCGCCGGCGCCACGGCCAGCGTGACCGCCGGCGGCACGGCCAGCTGGTACACCCACGCCGGCGGCCTCCAGCTCAAGGCCGCGCGAGGGCCGGTGAGCCTGCGCGCGCACACCGACCGGCTGCAGATCCTGGCCGACCAGCAGGTGCAGATCCTGAGCGTGGCCGACGAGATCGTCGTGCAGGCCAAGCAGCGCATCGAGCTGGTGGGCGGCGACAGCGCCGTCGTGCTCGACGGCAGCGACATCCGCTTCACCACCCCGGGCAGCTTTGTGGTGCAGGCGGCCACGCATCAGTGGGAGGGGGCGGGGCGGGAGGCGGCGGTGTTGGAGGCGTTGCCGGTGGGCACTGCATCGCAGAAGCCGGCCGTGCTGGAGCTGAACTACCACGATGAGTGGCTGCAACCGGTGGCCCGCGCGCCTTACCACGTGGTGTTCGAAGACGGTACCGTGCGCCAAGGTGTGCTCGACGACAACGGCTACGCACGGCTTGAAGGCGTGCCGAACTGTCCCGCCCGCGTGTACTACGGCGAAGACCCCGCGGCGCCCAGGGCCTGCGTCGAACTGCCCGCCAACACCTTCAAGGCCGGCAGCAGCACGAACGAGGAGGCCATCGCGAACATCGAACGTTACCTGAGCGAGACGGCACGGTTCTGGTCGCAGCAGGCCACCGCCGAACAGCGCGAACTCCACGCCGAGTTGAACGCCGCAACGGGTGAGCCGGACGGCGAGGACCTCTGGCACTACCTGGACGAAACGCGCCAGCAGGCCCTGAGCGAGACAGTGCGTGGAGGTCGGGCATGAGCACCGCCGTGGCCACCCGTGCTGCTCGCGAGGGCGCTCAGGCCGGTGCAGGCAGCAGCCGTCACGGCTGGCTCGATGAGCTGAAGGACGAAGCCGTCAGCTTCCTCAAGGGCGACAACAACGCGCCGTGGGCCATCCTGGCGGAAACCGTCATCGGTTGCGTGCCGGTGCTCGGCCAGCTCGTCGACGCGCGCGACATCATCAAGGGGCTGGTTGAGGTGAGCGCCGCGCCCGCCAGCCCGCTGGCCTGGTTCAACCTGATCACGGCCCTGATCGGATTGATCCCCGGTGGCGGCGATGCTGCCAAGCGCTCGCTGCGCGCGGTGAACAGTGGCACAGTGCGTGTCGACGAACTGCTCGACATGATCCGCCGCCTGTACAAGGGCGACCCCGAGAAGGTGCTGCGCGAGGTGCTGGATCTTTCCAAGTTGCGCCAGACGCTGGACGGCATCCTGACGAATGCCAACCTCACGCGGCGCCTCAGCCCCGAGGTGCGGCAGAGCATCGAGCGGATCCGCCAAAACCTGGGCCGGCAGTTCGATGCCTTCAAGAAGCAGGTCGACGAATGGCTGGCCCGGGGTCGCAAGACCAGCGCCGACACCCCGCTTCCAACGCGGCCGGGTGCAGGCACGCCGGTCACCAAGCCCAACACGCATGCGCGCGCTGGCAGCAACCCCGGCACCGACCACCACAACCACGCCCAGCCGAACAGCCCCAACGCCGCGACCCAGCGCACCGCGCGGTTCAAGAGCCTGACGCAGAAGGTGCTGGGCGTGATGGGCGAGCACATGGCCGACTACCACTGTCAGGAGATCAAGGGCTGGGGCAGCAAGGTGCAGCACGACCGCGGGGCCAAGAACAACGCGAAGCTCAATGACGGCGGGCACTTGGTGCAGCTGTGGCCTTGTGCACCGAGGGGGCGCGGCATCGACGCGGTGTGGAGGACCAACAACGGCCCGAAGCCGTACGCGATCATCGAGGCCAAGGCCAGTTATGACCCGACGAAGAGTCTGGCCGCGTTGTTGGGGGAGGCGGGGGACAAGAACGAACGGGGAGCGCCGAACGCCGGCGGCCTGCGCCGGCGAACAGGTACGGGCGGACAGAGTGCAGCCGGGGCTACCGCCTTCCGCCAGACTAACGGCAAGATCACGCAGATGAGTCACTCCTGGATAGAAAGGCGTCTGCCATCTGCGCTCGCTTCAAGCCCTCCGGACCTTCAAGTGTTCCGCCGACTGAAGGCAGCGGCGTACAGCCGGCACGTGTTGTTCTTCTCCATTCCTCAGGCGGGAGCTCATGCGGAGGCCTTGATTCTTCATGCTTCGCAACGCGACGTACAGGCAGGCTTTCACGCCACGCATCAAGCCACAAGAGAGTGGACGGACAACCAGATTGCGCAAGTCGTGAACGACCGGGCAGGCGTTCCCGCCGCGAACCGGCGTTCACGTTGAAGGAGAGATATGGAGTTCCATGAGATCCGCCGCCAGCAGTTCCTGACCCAGCAGTACTACCTCGATCAGCTCAAAGGATTCGAGGAAGTTCTGTACGGTCCGGAGGGTCTGGAAGAAAACCTTCGGTCTCCCGAGAGGGAGCCTGGCTGGCACATGTCCCTCGCGCGTGGCGCGGCCTATGAGCGGTTCTGCAGGTTGCTGCTTCGCTACACGGCGGGCGAGGCCATCGAGCAGTTGCGTCTCGAGCTGGAGGGTGTGGTTGCAGCCTACGAGCGCTACGGTGAACTGATATGGCGCGAGACGGACGATCGCAACGAGGTCGTGTTCACGTTCACCTTCCTCGACGAGTACTGCGAGCTGATGCAACTGATCGGACTGTGCTTCCTTCTCCACCGCCGTGACTTGCTCCCGCGGATCGCCGCCTTGCAGGACGGGGAAGGCGGCACGTCAAACGGCGGAGCCGATGTCATCTATGAAGAGTTCATGATCCACGTGTTCGGAGCAGAGAAGCGGTTTACCACCGAGCACGCATGCCAGGTCCGGCCGTACGAAAACCTCTTCTATGCCCTGACCGAGGACACACCAGCCAAGCAACTCAAGGAACTCGACCTGTTCCTGAAGCGCTGGTACAAGGACTTGGCCGGCACCGGCTGGCATGACAGCCACAAACCGGACGAGAACGGCAACCAGGGTGGCTACTACGGCTACTGGAGCTTCGAAGCAGGCGCCGCCGTGCTGCTGCTCGGTATCGAGGACGACTCCAGCCTGCACAAGTACATCTACTACCCGAAGGATCTCGTCGCCTGGGCGCGCGAGCATGCCGAGCTTTCGGAGCAGTCACCCGGCGGGCCAACGCGCCTGCGCTGCGAAGCCGGCCAGCCCTGCCCACGCGAAGGCTGGTGGTTCACCCCCGCCAAGGCCGACAGCCGGCGCTTCTTCAAGCAAGGCGAAGTGATGCCGGCCTTCGGCACCGACTACGGGCTGACCATCTGGCAGTGGGACGAGCGGCAGGACACGTGACACTTCGCCGCGCCTGTGCTCAGCGGGATGAAGCGGCGCTCCTGGACCTCGGTACCACCCCGCCGCGGGTGTTTGCCTTCGGTGTCAAAGCCGCGGACAACGAGTTCCACTGGGCGTCATGGGGCAAGCGGCGAAGCGTCATCGCGTTGAAGCGCAACGTACGGTTCATTTACGCGGGTGGGCGGCGGACGCCGCCGCCGGCGGACAACGACTTGTGGTCGAACATCAAGCCGACGATGTTCGAGACGCCGGTCGAAAAGCTCGTTCCGTACGCGCGCGAGTGCCCTCGTGCTCGAGAGCAGCGACATCCGCTCTCGGCCCGCCGGGAAGCCGCTAGACCAAGCCGTGCCGCCGGCCAGCCACTGAGGAAATGCAACATGAGTACCGCTGACAACCCGCTGCAACTGCCGGCGCACATCAAGGCGATGCCAGAAGAAGAGAAGCGACTGCGCAAGGAGTGGCTCAAACGCAAGTTCGCCTCGTTCGAGTACCACGAAGAGCTGGTCCGCCTGCACGAGCAGTGGCGCAATGCGCTGCGCAAGGCGCTGCAGCGGGCGGTTCACGACCGGACGCCAGACCCGGACTGCGGTACCAAAGGGCAGGCAGCAAGGAACTTCGAGCGCACGTACTGGCCCATCATCGAACGCAAGCCCAAACCGGGCGACTACAAACCCGAACTGTGGGACAAGTACTACGCCACAGGCATGTTCCGGTCCATCCCCGACTACAGCCGCTATCTGCTCAGCGAAGGCGACATGCTGGACTGGATGACGGAGGACGAACACACGGAACTGACCAAGTACTGGACGCCAATGGCGCGTATGGCGCAGAACATCCGCTATACGGTGGATGACATGTGGTCATACGAGGGCACTGACGACTGGATTCTTGACCAGACGTACACCGGTCCCATCGACTGGCCCGACAATTGGCGAACCGAAGTCTCACCGCCTCGCATCAAAGCCGGCGAGCCGGTCCCCCAGGGCGGCGTGTGGCAGTCGGTGGATGACCACAAGCGCCAGTTGAGGGTCCACGCCGGCGAGCGGCTGCCCGATCTCGGCTCTGCCTATGGCATCACGCTGTGGGAACGGATCGGCGACTGATCTGCAGCGCCCGCCCGTCGGCGGGCAGTCAAAGTCTGTTCCGACCTCTGAATGAAGGTCCCCCTTTCCGTACCCGACGGCACCCAATGAGCGAGCCGATCCTTCTGCCCTACGACGTGCCCCGCAACCTGGACCAGGATGCGTGGTTCCTGTATGAGGCCACGTCGATCCCTTACTACGAGCTGTGCGCGCAGCTGTGCGAGGAGTTCGCGCACTTCTTCAACAAGCTCATTGGAGGCCACCAAGCCCATGGCCGGGGGCGGGTCGACTATTGGGTTTCACGCTACCTGACCCATGCAGAGAACATTCGCCGTGGCATCGAGTTCGTCAGAACGGCGGGCGACTACATGCCCATGCTCGACTTCCTGTCGTCGGCATCTTCCGACTATCGAGGCTTGATCGAGAACGCCTTTGGCTATGAGACGCGTGACGAATGGAGAAAAGAGTTCGAACGCATGAGTTACGCCTGTGGGACGGGCGCCGACGTGCTGAGGGACAACGAGTGGAAGGGGTTGAAATGGCTGAATCGGGATTCGCTCATTGAGCAGAGTCGCAGGCTATTGGATATGAGCAATGGGCCGGTCGGTGACGACCCAGTAGGAAAGAAGTCCTTCGTCGACAAGTACCGGCTGGCAAACCCTCCCGCCTCCTTTCCAGTCCATCCGATCGACCGTGGCATCCAAGCAAGACCCGGCGAGCGCTGCCCACGCACGGGCGTATGGGTTCCGGCTCAATGGGCCGACGAAGGTGCGGGCAACTTCAGCTTGGCGTTCTGCATCGAAGGACGTGCGATGCAGCCCGCCTACAGAATCACAGGCCGCGAGGTGGTTGATATCTGGGAAGACTATGATCGCCAGCTCGGAATTGAGCACGAACCGGACGATCTCACTGAAGTGACCGGCACGCTGAAGACGGTGGCCGTAGACACCACGTGGTACTTCGTGCACAAGCCGGACGTGCGTGGCGGCGAACAGCCGAATTGGCAATCTCCGGTTCGTCTGCGCTGTGAAGCGAACAAGCCCTGCCCGCGCGAAGGCTGGTGGTTCACCCCAGCGAAGGCCGACAGCCGGCGCTTTTTCAGGCAAGGCGAAGTGATGCCGGCCTTCGGTACGGACTACGGCCTGACCATCTGGCAGTGGGACGAGCGGCAGGACACCTGACCACTTCGCCGCGCTGGTGCGCAGCGGGATGACACGGAGCTCCTGGTTCGTCCCCACATGTCCATCTTCCCAGCACGGGCCAGCGCTTGATGAGCGAGCCGATCCTTCTGCCCTACGACGTGCCCCGCACATCAAGGCGATGCCAGAAGAAGAGAAGCGTTTGCGCAAGGAGTGGCTCAAGCGCAAGTTCGCATCGTTCGAGTACCACGAGGAGATGCTGCGTCTGCACCACCAATGGGTCGAGGTGATACGCAAGGCCAAGTACTGGACACCGATGGCGCGTATGGCACAAAACATCCGCTATACGGTGGACGACATGTGGACATACGAGGGCACCGACGACTGGATTCTTGACGAGGAATACACCGGCCCCATCGACTGGCCCGACGATTGGCGAGCGGAAGTGTCACCGCCTCGCATCAAAGCCGGCGAGCCGGCCCCGCAAGGCGGCGTGTGGCAATCGGTGGACGAACACAGGCGCCACGTGAGGGTCCAGCCGGGCGAGCGGCTGCCCGACCTCGGCTCGGCCTATGGCATCACGCTGTGGGAGCGGATCGGCGACTGATCTGCAGCGCCCGCCCAAGCCGACGATGTTCGAGATGCCCGTCGAGCGCCGGGCCTGCCGATAATGCGGGGATCGCCTCCCCTGCCACGCCTTGTCTGCGCCGTTGATGAACCCCCCGGACCCGAAGCATTACCTGCTGGCCGTCACGCGCCTGCACCGCAAGCGACCGGTGGTGACGACGCGGGCCGTCTACAACGTGCAGGGGGTGAAGTTGCTGGACCAAGGCGTGGGGGTGGACGAGCGCCTGTACGAGCGCCTGACGCAGCACAGGCTTTCGCAGCCGGTGGATGAGTGCCTGGCCAGCGAGCCCTCGGTGACGGGGCGGGTGTTGCGCGAGGTCGCGCAGGAGGCGTTGCAGCGCTGGGACTTCTTCGCCCGGATGCTCGCAGCGGCCAAGACGCGGGAGGTGGTGCTGCATGCGCTCGAGAGCACGCCTTTGCCGGCGCCGGTGGCCTTCAGCTTGACGCTCGCACGCGAAAATTACCCGGCCCTCTTCGATCATTCGGTGCTCGCTGCCATCACCGCGGGCTACCTGGTGTGGACGCCGGTTGCGTCGCGGCACGACGTGGCGGTGGCGGTGGCGGCGGGGCTGCTGCACGACCTGGGCATGCTCTACGCCGACCCGGTGCTGTGGCAGCCGGAGCACCGGCTCAACAGCGAGCAGCGCCGCCAGCTGTATGCGCATCCGGTGACGGGGGCCTTGCTCGCCGAGCGCCACCACGAGTATCCGAAGGACGTGGTGCGCGCGATCCTGGAGCATCACGAGCTGCTGGATGGCTCCGGCTATCCCCGGGCTTTGCGCGCGGACGCGATCAGCCCGCTGGGGCGCGTGCTGGCGGTGGCCGAGGTGGCCACGGCCATGTTCAAGTGCGAGTCGGATTCGCCCGAGTTGAGGCTCTCGCTGGCGCTGCGGATGAACCGGGATCGCTACGACGCGACCTTGCTGTCCGACATCGTGCGCCTGCTGGAGCCGGGCGTGCGCGAGGCGCTGGCGCGCGTGCCCTGCCGGGGCGACGCCTTGCCGCGACTGCGCGAGCTGGCCGACGTGCTCGGGCAATGGCGGGAGGTGGCGGCCCGGGCGAGCCTGCCGGACGAGCAGGCCCGCACGGCGGTGGCCCGCACGCACGAGCAAGTCGATCGCGTCTTGCGCAGCATGGCAGGCGCCGGGGTGAGCGCGGAGCAGCTCGCGTGGCTGTCGCGTGAGGCGATCGACGACGCGGTGGCGGCCGAACTCACGCTGCTGGGCCGCGAGGCCGCCTGGCAGGCCCGGGCCGTGGTGCGCTTCCTGCGGCGCCAGTGGCGCCCGTCGCGCGGGGTGCTCCTGACGCCCGCGATCGACGCCTGGCAAGCGCGCTTGAGCGAGGTGTGCGAGCAGTGGCTGGCTGGCGGGGAGCCGGCACGCTCGGTGGGCGGCTGAAGAGGCCCTTGGGGCCTTCCGGGGCTCGCGTGAGGGGCGGCTCAGCGCGCCCGGGCACCCAGCGGAGCGGGGCTTCAGAACTGCGTGACCGCACGGGAGGCGCCCTCAGCGCGCGCCGAGCCCCAGCTTGTCGAGCAGGCCGTTGAGCTCGTCGAGCGAGCCGAAGGCGATCGCGATTTCGCCTTGCTCGCCGCGCTTGGTGCGCTTCTTGATGCGGATCTCGACGGCGGCGGTGAGGTGGTCGGAGAGCTCCTCCTCGATGCGCACGAGGTCGCGCGGCTTGTCCTGCTTGACGCGCAAGAGCGGCGCCTGGCGCGCTTGCTGCGTGCGGGTCACGAGCTTCTCGGCCTCGCGCACGTTGAGCTTCTTGGCGACGATCTCGTGCGCGGCGAGGATCTGCTGGGCCGGCTCGAGCGACAAGAGCGCGCGCGCGTGGCCCATGTCGAGGTCGCCGGCCATGAGCATCTGCTGCACGGGCTCGGCCAGTTGCAAGAGGCGCAGCAGGTTGCTCGCCGCGCTGCGCGAGCGGCCCACGGCCTGCGCGGCCTGCTCGTGCGTCAGGCCGAATTCGTGCACCAGGCGGTGCAGGCCCTGCGCTTCTTCCAGCGGGTTGAGATCCTCGCGCTGGATGTTCTCGATGAGGGCCATGGCCGCGGCGGCCTCGTCGGCCACGTCGCGCACCAACACCGGCACTTCGTCCAGCCCGGCGAGTTGAGCGGCGCGAAAGCGCCGCTCGCCGGCGATGATCTCGTAGCGGGGCAGGCCGCCGGGCCGGTGCGATGCGCCCGGCGCCGGGGAAGAGCCCTGCGGCTTGTCGTCCGGCGCCTGTGCTGATGCGCCCAGCGGGCGCACCAGGATGGGCTGCATGATGCCCTGGGCCTTGATGCTTTCGGCCAGCTCGTAGAGCGAGCCCTCGTCCATGCGGGTGCGCGGCTGGTACTTGCCGGCCTGCAGTTGCGAGACCTTGAGCGTGGAGGGCGGGCCCTCGCCCGCGGGCGAGGGGCCGGGCGTGTCGCTCACCTTGGGGCCCAGCAGGGCTTCGAGTCCGAGGCCGAGGCCTTTGGGTTTTTTCGTGACCATGGGCGGCACCAGAGAGGAATCAGGATTGCGGCGCGAGCAGCGCGTCGAGCAGCTGGCGGCCTTGCGGCCAGTCGCCCAGGCCCGACTCGGCGTTGATGTGGCCGCGCGCGCCGATCTGCACCAGCGTGGCGCCCCAGGCCGCGGCCATCTCGGCCGCACGCTCGGGCGCGCAGAAGGGGTCGTCGGTGCTGACGACGGCGGTGGCAGCAAAGGGCAGGCGCTGCCGCACGATCGGCCGCCAGCCGTGCAGCTGGGGCGGGGTGTCGGGGCGCTCGGTGTCGGGCGGGGCGACCAGCAGCGCGCCGCGCACGCGGTCGGTGTGGCGCGAGTGCGCGGCCCAGGCGGCCACCAGCTGGCAGCCCAGGCTGTGCGCGACGAACGCGGCCGGCCTGGGGTCGGCCAGGATCTCTTCTTCGAGCCGCGCCATCCAGTCGCCGCGTTTGGGCCACTCCCAGTCGTCCTGCACGACGCGGCGGTCGCCGTGCAGGGCCTCCCAGCGCGTTTGCCAGTGCCCGGGGCCGGAGTCGAGCCAGCCGGGCAGCAGGAGGATGCGGACGGCGTCGTTCATCGCGGCGCGCCGGTCACATCGTGGCGATGCGGGCGACCATCTCGCGCGCGAACTCGACGTACGACTGGGCGCCCTTGGAGGCCGGGTCGAACACCACGCCCGGCTGCCCGTAGCTGGGCGCCTCGGCCAGGCGCACGTTGCGCGGAATGACGGTGTTGAACACCTTGTCGCCGAAGTGCTGCTTGAGCTGGTCGCTCACCTGGCTTTGCAGTGTGATGCGCGGGTCGTACATCACGCGCAACAGGCCGATGATCTTGAGCTCGGGGTTCAGGTTGGCGTGCACCTGCTTGATGGTGTTGACCAGGTCCGACAGGCCTTCGAGGGCGAAGTACTCGCATTGCATCGGCACGATCACACCGTGCGCGCTGACCAGGCCGTTGAGCGTGAGCATCGACAGGCTCGGCGGGCAGTCGATGAGCACGAAGTCATAGTCGCCTGCGACGGCGGCCAGCGCTTCCTTCAGGCGCCGCTCGCGGCGTTCGAGGTCCACCAATTCGACCTCGGCGCCCGCCAGCTCGCGGTTGGCGCCCAGCACGTCGTAGCCGCCCAGCGCCGAGCGCGCCCGGGCCTCGGGGATGGTGGCCGCGTCGATCAGCACGTCGTAGACGGTGTGGGGCAGGGCGCGCTTGTCCACGCCGGAGCCCATGGTGGCGTTGCCTTGCGGGTCGAGGTCGACGAGCAGCACGCGCTGCCCCACCTTGGCCAGCCCGGCAGCGAGGTTCACGGCGGTGGTCGTCTTGCCGACGCCGCCTTTCTGGTTGGCGATGCAGAAGATCTTGGCCATCAGGTGGGGGTCACAGTTCGATCAGGTCCACGCCCACCGCCCGGGCGGCCCGGCGCAGGTCGGCGTCCAGCGTGGCCAGCGGCAGGTGGCGGCGCATCGCCAGTTCGAGGTAGGCGGCATCGTAAACCGTCAGGCCCTGCGCGCGCGCCAAAGGCAGCACGTCGTGGCGCATCAGCCGCGCGGCGGCCCCGTCGGTGTCGATGGGCAGCTGGTCCAGGCTGGCGAGGATTTCGGCGATCACCGATTGCGTCGCCCGCTGCCGGCGCTCGGCGTTGAGCAGCATGTTCGCGACCTCCAGGTGCCACAGGGCCGGCACCACCGCGCCGTGGTCGGCCACGCGGTCCAGCAGCGCGAGCGCGCGCTCGGTCTGCTCCTCGCGGAAGCACCAGGCGAGCGTCGCGGACGCGTCGAGGACGAGGGCGCTCATCGGCGGCCCTCGGGCGGCCAGGCGCTGCTCATCCCTTGCGTCCGTCGTCGCGCAGCGTGCGCCAGTCCAGCCCGGCCAGGCTCAGCCGCTGTCCGATGTCCTTGAGGCGCGCGACGGCGGCCGCGACGTCCTCCTCGCGGGAGGCCGCGACCGGCGTCAACCGGGCCACCGGCCGGCCGTGCTTGGTGATGACCACCTCCTCGCCCTGTTCGACGCGGTCGAGCAGGGCGGAAAGATGCGTCTTGGCTTCGAAGGCGCCGACGGTGGTGGACATGACCGAACTGGTTGAAACAACTGGTTTATTGTCCGCCCCGGGGGCACGGCCCGTCAAGGCCAGCCGGTGGCGATCGGCGCGTCGAGGAGGGGTTATTGCGTGGCGAGCTTCACTCCGAAGCCGACCAGGAAGACGCCCGCCACGCGCTCCAGCCACTTCGCCAGGGGCTTGTGCGCGCGCACGCGCGCCGCGATCGCGTCGGCGAAGGCGGCGAGCGTCAGGCAGTAGGCGGCGGTGAGCGTCGCGATCGTCAGCGCCATCGCGCCGAAGGTGAGCAGGCCCTGGTGGCGGGCCGGGTCGATGAAGAGCGGGAAGAAGGCCATGTAGAAGACGATGGCCTTCGGGTTGAGCAGCGTGATGAAGAACGCCTGCCGCAGGTAGTGGCCGGGCCGCAGCTCCAGCGGGCGCGAGGCCCCGTCGCGGGCGCGCAGGAGCTTCCAGCCGATCCACGCCAGGTAGGCGGCGCCCAGGTACTGCACGCCGTGGAAGAGCGCGGGGTGGGCGGCCAACAACGCGGCCACGCCCGCCACCGCCAGCCACAGCAGCACCTGGTCGCCGAGGATCAGCCCCAGCGTGGCGGCCGCGCCGCCCCGCAAGCCGCCCTTGCCGGTGGCCGACAGCAGCGCGAAGGTGCCGGGGCCGGGCAGGGCGAGGAAAACGAGAACAGCCGCGCAGAAGGCGCCGTAGTCGCCGATGCCGAACATGGAAAGGCCTTTCGTCCGAGCGAAGCGGTCTCAGGAGCGGTCACCAGGGGAAGATCTTGCCCGGGTTCATGATGTTCTTCGGGTCGAGCGCGTGCTTGACCGCGCGCATCAGTGCGATCGCGCCGTCGCCGGCCTCCTCGCGCAGGAAGCCCATCTTGTGCAGTCCGATGCCGTGCTCGCCGGTGCAGGTGCCTTCGAGCCCGATCGCGCGTGCCACGAGCCGGCGGTTCAGGTCCTCGGCGAGTTCGCGCTCTTCGGGTCGTGCCGGGTCGATGAGGTAGCCCATGTGGAAGTTGCCATCGCCCACGTGGCCCACCACGAAGTAAGGCAGGCCGGCGGCGTCGGCCTCGTCGATGGTGGCCAGCAGGCAGTCGGCCAGACGCGAGATCGGCACGCAGGCGTCGGTCGTCACGGCCCGGCAGCCGGGCTTCATCTGCAACGCGGCGAGGTAGGCGTGGTGGCGCGCCGTCCACAGCCGGGTGCGCTCCTCGGGCGTCGTGGCCCATTCGAAGTCCTCGCCGCCGTGCTCGCGCGCGATCTCCTGCACCAGCTCGGCCTGCTCCTTCACGCTCGCGGGCGTGCCGTGGAACTCCATCAGCAGCATCGGCCCTTCGCGCAGGCTGAGGCGGTCGTGCCGGTTGACGGCGCGCACGGCGTTGGTGTCCAGCAGCTCGCAGCGCGCGATGGGCACGCCGAGTTGGATGATCTGGATGGTCGTTTGCACCGCCGCGGCCAGCGTCGGGAAGCTGCAGATCGCGGCGGAGATGGCCTCCGGGTGCGGGTACAGGCGCACCGTGATCTCGGTCATGATGCCCAGCGTGCCCTCGCTGCCGACGAACAGCCGCGTGAGGTCGTAGCCGGCGCTGGACTTCCTTGCGCGCGTGCCGGTGCGCACGATCTCGCCACTGGCCGTCACCACGGTGAGCCCCAGCACGTTCTCGCGCATCGTGCCGTAGCGCACCGCGTTCGTGCCGCTGGCGCGCGTGGCCGTCATGCCGCCGATGGACGCGTCGGCCCCCGGGTCGATCGGAAAGAACAGGCCCGTGTCGCGGATCGCCGCGTTGAGCTGCGTGCGCGTGACGCCGGCCTGCACGGTGGCCGTCAGGTCCTCGGCGTGCACGGCGAGCACCCGGTTCATGCGCGACAGGTCGATGCTGATGCCGCCTTGCACCGCGAGCAGATGCCCTTCGAGCGAGGAGCCCGCGCCGTAGGGGATGACCGGCACCTCGTGCCGGGCGGCCAGGCGCACCGCGTCGGCCACGTCCTCGTTGCTCTCGGCGAAGACGACCGCCTCCGGCGGCGGCACGTCGAAGGGCGATTCGTCGCGGCCGTGCTGCTCGCGTACCGCGGCGGCGGTGGAGCACCGCTCGCCGAAACGCTCACGCAGCGCCTCGATGAGGGCGGGCGGCACGGGGCGGGGGGCGATCTGCGGCGCGATGACGCTCATCGCGGCGGGCAGGGGGTCGGGGGCATTCATCGGCAAGGACTCCGGGGGCGCTCATCGCAACGCGGCGCCACACCTCAGGATACGCGCTGTCGCCCGCGGACTCAAACGAGCCCCCCTCGGTGGGGCCCGTACACTCGCACTCGCTGCGGCGCGAGCGCTCGCACCGCCCCGCCGCCGTCCTTTGCACCACCATCAGGAGGACCCATGCGTTTCGAAACCCGCACCGTGCACGCCGGCCAGGCGCCAGACCCGACCACCCGCGCGGTCGCGGTCCCGATCTACCAGACCGTCTCGTACGCGTTCGACAACACCCAGCACGGTGCCGACCTGTTCGACCTGAAGGTGCAGGGCAACATCTACACCCGCATCATGAACCCGACCCAGGCCGTGCTCGAGCAGCGCCTGGCCGACCTGGAGGGCGGCGTCGGCGCCCTGGCCCTGGCCTCCGGCATGGCGGCCATCACGGCGGCGATCCAGACCATCGCGGGCGTGGGCGACAACATCGTCGCGTCTTCGACGCTGTACGGCGGCACCTACAACCTGTTCGCGCACACCTTCCCGCAGCAGGGCATCGAAGTGCGCTTCGCCGACCCGGCCGATCCGTCGAGCTTCGAGCGCCACATCGATGCGCGCACGAAGGCGGTGTTCTGCGAGTCGATCGGCAACCCGCGCGGCAACGTCACCGACTTCGCCCGCCTGGCCGACATCGCCCACCGCCACGGCGTGCCGCTCATCGTGGACAACACCGTGCCCAGCCCCTACCTGTGCCGCCCGTTCGAGCACGGGGCGGACATCGTCGTGCACTCGCTGACCAAGTACATCGGCGGCCACGGCAATGCGCTGGGCGGCGTCATCGTCGATTCCGGCCGCTTCCCGTGGGCGCAACACAAGGAGCGCTTCAAGTCGCTCAACGAACCGGACGTCTCGTATCACGGCGTGGTCTACACCGAAGCGCTGGGGCCGGCGGCTTACATCGGCCGCGCCCGCGTGGTGCCTCTGCGCAACATGGGCGCCGCGATCTCGCCGCTCAACTGCTTCCTGATCCTGCAGGGGCTGGAGACCCTCGCCCTGCGCATGGACCGCATCTGCGACAACGCGCTGCGCATCGCGCAGCATCTGCAGGGCCATCCGAAGGTGCGGTGGGTGCGTTACGCCGGCCTGCCCGGGAGCCCCGAGCACGCGCTGGCGCAGCGCTACATGGGCGGGCGCGCCTCGGGCATCGTGAGCTTCGGCGTCGAGGGCGGCCGCGAGGCCGGCGCGCGTTTCCAGGATGCGCTCAAGCTCTTCACGCGCCTGGTCAACATCGGCGACGTGCGCTCGCTCGCGTGCCACCCGGCCTCCACCACGCACCGCCAGCTGGCACCGCACGAGCTGCAGCAGGCGGGCGTGACGGAGGACATGGTGCGCCTGTCGATCGGCATCGAGCACGTCGAGGACCTGATCGCCGACCTCGACCAGGCGCTGCAGGTGGCCTAAGGCCCGGCGCGCGGCCGCCCGGAGCCGGGCCGTCACCCCCGCGGGGGGTGGGGCGCACGCCCCGGGGGCAAAGATACGATGCCCGGCGCGCGGCCGCCCGGAGCCGGGCCGTCACCCCCGCGGGGGGTGGGGCGCATGCCCCGGGGGCAAAGATACGATGCCCGGCGCGCGGCCGCCCGGAGCCGGGCCGTCACCCCCGCGTGGGGTGGGGCGCATGCCCGGGGGCAAAGATACGATGCCCGGCGCGCGGCCGCCCGGAGCCGGGCCGTCACCCCCGCGGGGGGTGGGGCGCACGCCCCGGGGGCAAAGATACGATGCCCGGCGCGCGGCCGCCCGGAGCCGGGCCGCCCAGGGCCGCGTGCCCGGTACACTGGGTTGCGACGAAGAGGAGACGACATGGGCAACCGGCTCTCGCAGATCGCCACGCGCACGGGCGACGACGGCACCACCGGCTTGGGCGATGGCACCCGTGTGTCGAAGGACCATTTGCGCGTCCACGCGATGGGCGACGTGGACGAGCTCAACTCGCACCTGGGCGTGCTCCTGGCCGAGCCGTTGCCGCAGGACGTGCGCGAGCTGCTGGTGACCATCCAGCACGAGCTGTTCAACCTGGGCGGCGAGCTGTCGATGCCCGGCTTCGAGCTGCTCAAGACGCAGGCCGTCGCCCGGCTGGACGAAGCGCTGGCGCACTACAACGCGCAGCTGCCCCGGCTGAAAGAATTCATCCTGCCGGCTGGCACGCGCAGCGCGGCCCTGGCGCACGTGGCCCGCACGGTGGCCCGCCGCGCCGAGCGCGCGGTGGTGGCGCTTGGCCAGCACGAGGCGGTGCGAGACGCGGCCCGCCAGTACCTGAACCGGCTGTCGGATCTGCTCTTCGTGCTCGCCCGGGTGCTGAACCGTGCGAACCTCGACGGGCTCGGTGGCGACGACGTGTACTGGAACAGCGAGCGGCTGAAGCGCGACGACGCTGGGGGTTGAAGCCCAAGGAGCCCAGTGCCGGCAGTCTTTCTTGGGCTGATCGGCTTTTGGGGGTGGTGGTGGGGTTCGTAGAGGTCAGGGGTGGTACTGCGGCGGGTGGAGCGTGCGGCCGGTGGGGAGCCTGCGGGCTTCGGCCCCATCGCGGTCGGCCACCGAGCGGGGCGGGAGGTGGCCTCATCAACACGAGCCAAGTGGCTCACCCGTCAGGACACCGCGAACCAGGGCCTGCGCCCGCAGGCACGCCCACCGGCCTGCGACACGGCGGGTAGCATGCGAAGAAGCAGAAGAAGGAGAACAACGGGTGACCAGCACCGACGGGTGCGGCGCCCCGACCCTCCCCACGCCTGAGCGAAGGGCACGCCGGTGCCCGAGCGGCAGGGGGTGGGTGGTGGGGGCGATTTCTCGGGCGGCGAGGAGCGCAGGGGCTCGGGTCAGCGCGCGCCAGCGCGCCACGTCCTCATACTCGCCGCCGATGTTCGAGCGCAGCGAACGCAGTGAGCGCAGCGAGTTCGGCGGCGGACCCGAGCCCCGAGCACCACAGCGGAGTCGGGCCCCGCGGGGCCCGACCGCTCGAGCATGAGCCCCCGCCGCCCACCCCCTGCCGCGCAGCGCTCCACCCGCCGCAAGCACCTTGCCGCCGCCCCGAGAGCGTTCCCCAGCGCCAAGCGAGCAAAAAAATGCCCGCCGAGGTCCAAGGGCCTGCGGCGGGCTATCCCACTCGACGTGGGCTCTGCTGAGGGAAAACGGAGATTCCGCTCGATGGAGACGTTGCAATCCCGACGCACCGTATTCGACTACGTTCCCCCGCGGGGTGCCAGCACGCTTGCCGCCCCTTACGGCGTTTACAAAAAAGTAAGCGCCCGCACCGTGTCAGACGGAGCGGGCGCCTCGTTCCGGGGGCGCAAGATCACTTGCGGCGGCGCTTCACCGCGTCGGCGAGGGCCTGAAGGGCCTGCAAGGAATCGTCCCAGCCCAGACACGCGTCGGTGATGCTCTTGCCGTATTCGAGCTTGGCCGGGTCGTCTTTGCCCGGGGTGAATTTCTGATGGCCCGCCTGGAGGTGGCTTTCGATCATCACGCCGAAGATCCGCTTCGAGCCGCTGGCGATCTGGTCGGCGATGTCGCGCGCCACCACCAGCTGGCGCTCGTGCTGCTTGCTCGAGTTGGCGTGCGAGCAGTCCACCATCAACGTGCCGGGCAGCTTGGCCGCTTCGAGCTCCTGGCAGGCGCTCTCCACGCTCCTGGCGTCGTAGTTCGGTGCCTTGCCGCCGCGCAGGATCACATGGCAGTCCTTGTTGCCCTTGGTCTCCACGATGGCGACCTGGCCGTTCTTGTGGACCGACAGGAAGTGGTGCGGGCGGCTGGCGGCCTGGATCGCGTCGGTCGCGATCTTGATGTTGCCGTCGGTGCCGTTCTTGAAGCCGATGGGCGCCGACAGGCCCGAGGCGAGCTCGCGGTGCACCTGGCTCTCGGTGGTGCGCGCGCCGATCGCGCCCCAGCTGATCAGGTCGCCGATGTACTGCGGGGAGATCACATCGAGAAACTCGCTGCCGGCAGGCATGCCCAGCCGGTTGATGTCGATGAGCAGTTGCCGCGCGATGCGCAGGCCTTCGTCGATGCGGAAGCTTTCGTCCAGGTACGGGTCGTTGATGAGGCCCTTCCAGCCCACGGTGGTGCGCGGCTTCTCGAAGTACACGCGCATCACGATCTCCAGCGTGTCGGCGAACTTCTCGCGCTGCGGCACCAGGCGCCGCGCGTACTCGAGGGCCGCGGCCGGGTCGTGGATGGAGCAGGGGCCGATGATCACCAGCAGCCGGTCGTCCTTGTGCTGCATGATCCTGCGGATGCGTTGCCGCGTGTCGCCGACCAAGGTCTCGATCGTCGTGCCGCGGATCGGGAAGAACCGGATCAGGTGCTCCGGCGGCGGCAGCGGCGTCACGTCGCGGATCCTTTCATCGTCGGTTTGCGAGGTCTTGTCGACGGGCGCATACCAACCCTCCACGGCGGTGTTGGACTTGGCGTTCATGGCAGCTGCTCTCCTAAGGGTTCGAGGGGTACGGTGAGCGTCCGAGGGGCGAAAAAAAAACCGCCGGGGGGTGCCCCGGCGGTCGGTTGGGATTCGGTTCGCTCGTGTTGGGTTACGCGCTGGCCTCTCCTCCGCCGGGGCGGTGCGAGAACCAAAAGTAAAAGCCGAAAAACCAAGCGCGGGCCATGCGGCAACTGTAGCACGTGGTTGCTGCAACGCGTCAAGAGGCGCGTGGTGCGCCGACGACGATGCCTGCGTCAGATCAAACGAGAATGTCGGGCTCGTCCCACGGGGAGGCGGGTTCGGCGCCTGCGTCCGACTCCAGCCCGCGGGTGAGGGCCGACCACCAGCCCGGGCGGCGTTCCGGCGGGTCGAGCACTGGGTCGGGCTGACGCAGCACCTCGATCTCGCCGAGCATGCGCGTGGCCACGTCGATGAAGTCCCGCCGCACCTCCAGCTCGTCGGCCTCGCGCGCGGTGGTCGCGATCCAGGCGTCGAGCAGCCACTGGACCTCGGTGAACGTCACGGCGTAGTGGCGCAGCGCCTCCGGCAGCACCGACTGGCCGCCCAACAGCGCGGCGCGCTCGGCCTCGAGGCGCTCGCGCATGTCCTGTTGCAGCTTCGCGCGCACGGGCGGGCTGGCCGTGCGGGCTTGCCGCACGAACTTCATCAGCTCCGAGTTGATGCGCTCGGCCCGTTCGATCACCGAAGGATCGGGCGGCTGGCGGCGCGAGGGTGGAACGTCGTCTTCGTCGGGGGCCATGGCGGGCGGCCACAGGGAAGGGCACTCAGCGTAGCGGCTCCCCCCGGGCAGGGCAAGGCGCCCGCCCGGTGAAGGCGCCGCGGGCGTGAC
The DNA here is from genome assembly GCF_026013905.1 of Schlegelella aquatica. Classification (NCBI taxonomy): domain Bacteria; kingdom Pseudomonadati; phylum Pseudomonadota; class Betaproteobacteria; order Burkholderiales; family Sphaerotilaceae; genus Caldimonas; species Caldimonas aquatica. The sequence goes on along the minus strand of NZ_CP110257.1, from coordinate 3,302,848 downwards.
AAGCGCCTCGGGCCAGGCCGGCGCGGCGCGGGCTCAGGCGGTGCCGCCCACCGTGAGGCCGTCGATGCGCAGCGTCGGCTGGCCCACGCCCACCGGCACGCTCTGGCCCTCCTTGCCGCAGGTGCCCACGCCGGTGTCGAGCTGGAGGTCGTTGCCGATCATCGACACGCGCGTCAGCGCGTCGGGCCCGTTGCCGATGAGGGTGGCGCCCTTGACCGGGTACTGGATCTTGCCGTTCTCGACCCAGTACGCTTCGCTGGCCGAGAAGACGAACTTCCCGCTGGTGATGTCCACCTGCCCGCCGCCGAAGTTGACCGCGTACAGGCCCTTCTTGATGCTGGCGAGGATCTCTTCCGGCGCGCGGTCGCCGGCCAGCATGTAGGTGTTGGTCATGCGTGGCATCGGCACGTGGGCGTAGCTCTCGCGCCGGCCGTTGCCGGTGGGCCGCGTCTTCATCAGCCGGGCGTTCATCGCGTCCTGGATGTAGCCGCGCAGAATGCCGTCTTCGATCAGCACGTTGCGCTGCGTCGGGTTGCCCTCGTCGTCGATGTTGAGCGAGCCGCGGCGGTCGGGAATGGTGCCGTCGTCGAGGACGGTGACGCCCTTGGCGGCCACCCGCTGGCCGATGCGGCCTGAGAAGGCGCTGGAGCCTTTGCGGTTGAAGTCGCCTTCGAGCCCGTGGCCCACGGCCTCGTGCAGGAGCACCCCGGGCCACCCGGGGCCGAGCACGACGGTCATCTCGCCGGCAGGCGCGGGGCGGCTTTCCAGGTTAGTGAGCGCTGCCTTCACTGCGTCGTCCACGTATCCCGCGAGGACGTGGTCCTGGAAGTAGCCGAGCCCGAAGCGTCCGCCGCCGCCGCCGGTACCCACTTCGCGCCGGCCGTGCTGTTCGGCGATCACGGTGACGGACAGCCGCACGAGCGGACGCACGTCCGCGGCCAGCGTGCCGTCCGCACGCGCCACCAGCACGACGTCGTACTCGCCGACGAGCCCGGCCATCACCTGCACGATGCGCGGGTCCTTGGCCCGGGCCAGGCGCTCGACCTTCTCGAGCAGGGCGACCTTCTGGGTGCTGTCGAGCGTGGCGATGGGGTCCATCGGCGCGTACAGCACACGGCTCGGGGCGATGGTGGGCTGGGAGCGCCCCACCTTGACGCGGCGGCTTTGTCCGCTGGCGGCGATCGTGCGCACCGTGCGGGCGGCGTCGAGGAGCGCGGCTTCGGAGATGTCGTCGGAGTAGGCGAAGGCCGTCTTCTCGCCCGAGATGGCGCGCACGCCGACGCCCTGGTCGATGCCGAAGCTGCCGGACTTGACGATGCCTTCCTCCAGGCTCCAGCCCTCGCTGCGGGTGTACTGGAAGTACAGGTCCGCATCGTCGATGCGGTGCTCTGCGATGACCTGCAAGGCGCGGGAGAGCGCGGATTCGTCGAGGCCGAAGGGGTCGAGGAGCAGCGACTTGGCGATGGCGAGGCGTTCGAGGGTGGGTTCGCGGGAGATCATGGATCGTGTCGTCCTGGGGAGGAGTCCCCTGTGCGGGCAATTGTAGGAGGGTGTGGATGACCGGGTCGGGGGTGCGGCAGGAGTCGTGTGTTTGGCGGCGTTGAGGGGTGAGAGGGGGGGAGGCCCGTGGCGAGTGGAGCGCCGCGTGACAGGGCTGGGGCGGCACGCTGGGGCGCGCTGACCCGAGCCCCTGCGCTCTTGGCTCCTCCTTCTTCTCTTTCTCTTCTTCGCATGCCACCCGCCCGCAGTACCACTCCGACGAACCGCACCCCGCCCCCAAAGGCCGGTGGGCGTGCCTGCGGGCGCAAGTCCTGGTTCGCGGTGTCCTGACGGGTGAGCCACTTGGCTCGTGTTGACGAGACCCACCTCCCGCCCGCTCGGTGGCCGACCGCGAGGGGCCGAAGCCCGCAGGCTCCCCACCGGCCGCACGCTCCACCCGCCGCAGTACCACCCCAACGAACCGCACCACCGCCCCCAGAAGGCCGGTGGGCGTGCCTGCGGGCGCAGGCCCTGGTTCGCGGTGTCCTGGCTGGTGAGCCACTTGGCTCGTGTTGATGAGGCCACCTCCCGCCCCGCTCGGTGGCCGACCGCGATGGGGCCGAAGCACGCAGGCTCCCCACCGGCCGGACGCTCCACCCGCCGCAGTACCACCCCGACGAACCGCACCACTGGCCTGACGCTCCACCGGCCGCACTGCACCCCAGCAAAGCCGCACTTCCCCAGAAAGCGCAACCGCGCCCGCGTCAGGGTGAGGCCGTGGGGCGCTGGTTGAGCGGGCGCTCCTGGGGGTGTACCTGGAGGCGGGACAGGTCGAATCCCTGTTCGCGCAGGCGCGTGCGGATGGTGGCGTCGTCGTCAGGGGAGAGTGCGGGCGAGCGCGAGAGGACCCAGAGGTACTTTCGGCTCGGCTCGCTGACGACCGCGTAACGATAGTCGTCCGCCAGTTGAATGACCCAATAGTCGCCCCAGACCCAGGGCAGCCACGCCAGCCATGCGGGTGCGAAGCGCACTTCCAGCACCGAACCCTCGACGCCGCCCGGCGCCTTCGACGCGTGTCGTGCGACGCCTTCGGCCCGGTCGGGCTCGCCGTTGCTTCGCCGGCACTGGTTGAGCACTTCGATCGTTCCATCCGGCCGCGGCGTGTAGGTGGCCGTGGTATCGCTGACGCAATGCGATTGGAAGTCGTTGGGATAGAGCGCCACTTGGTACCACAGGCCGGCGTAGCGCTGCAGGTCCACGCGAGGCACCGGTTGCAAGGGAGGGGCGTCCGCGGTCAGCGCCAGGCCGGGGCTCAACGCGAGGGCGGCAGCAGCGAGCGCGACTCGAGCGCGCCTGGCGCGGCGGGCGGGGCCGTTCCGCACGATGGACAGGGCGGGGAGTGGCGAGGTGGGGGCGGGAGTCATGCTCGGGGCTCCGGTTGCGGCCTCTCGGCGGCGCGGCGTCGGCCGGCGATGCCTCCGCGCGACCCGCTCACCCGTGGACTTGGGCCGCGGGCCGCAACCAGACCAGGCACCGATCTGCTTCGAGCCCGGGGACGGCGAGATGTTCCACGTGAAACACTTCGACTCCGGGCGGCAAGTCGCGCATTTCATCCAGAGGCTCCTTGCCTTTCATGGCAACCCACGTGCCGCCGGGCGCCAAGTGCGCGGCCGTGCATGTGGTGAAGTCTCGCAGCGACGCGAAAGCTCGGGAGACGATGAGGTCCGCGTTCGCCGAGGGGAGCGATTCGACGCGGCTGTGCACGCCATGGAGGTGGGGGAGCGCCAGCTCGACCGCCACCTGCTGGATGAAGGTCGCCTTCTTGGCCACGGCGTCCACGCAGGTGACGTGCCACTCCGGGCATGCAATGGCCACCACCACGCCCGGCAGGCCGCCGCCGCTTCCCACGTCGAGGAGCCGGGCCGTTCCCGGGAGGCGGCGGCGCAGCGAGGGCACGATGGCCAGGCTGTCGAGCAGATGGTGTGTCAGCGCCTCGGCTGGGTCGCGCACGGCAGTGAGGTTGTAGACCCGGTTCCACTTGAGGAGAAGGTCGAGGTAGCGGGTCAGCTGGTCTCGCTGCACGGGCGACAACGGCACGCGCAGCGCCTCGGCGGCCACGGCCAAGCGGACCTGCGCCTCCTCGTGCGACAACGCATGGGCGGGCGTGCGGCCCGAGCCGGCCCCGTGGCCTGCCGCCCGGGGGCGGCTGAGGGTCGGGGTGCCGGCGGAGGGGCGGCGGGGGCGGGGAGGGGGCGGCATATCAGGCGGCGTCGGCCGCACCCGGGGTGTCGTTGGCGGCCAACCGCTCGAAGCCCTTGAAGCGGCCCTTCTTCAAGTGGATGAGCAGCAGTGAAATCGCGGCGGGGGTGATGCCCGAGATCCTGGAGGCCTGGCCCAGCGTTTCTGGGCGGTGCTTCTGAAGCTTCTGCCGCACCTCGTGGCTGAGCGCCGTGACCTGGGTGTAGTCCAGGTCCTCCGGCAGGCGCAGGTGCTCGTAGTAGGCGGCCCGTTGCACCTCCGCGTTCTGCTTCTCGATGTATCCCGCGTACTTGACGCTGATCTCCACCTGCTCGATCACCGCATCCGCCAGCGCCCCGCCCAGCTCGGCCCGGAGTGTTTCACGTGAAACACCCGCGTCCGGACGGGCGATCAAGGCGGCCTCGGCGACGGTGTCGAAACCGATGCCCGGCCGGCGAAGCAAGTCCGCGAGGTTGTATTCGCGCTCGATCGGCTTGCCCAGCAGCCGCGTGGCCTCGGCTTCGGGGAGGATGCCGGGATGCACCCAGGTCGAGCGCAGGCGTTCCATCTCGCGCGCGATCGCGTCGCGCTTGCGGTTGAACGCGTCCCAGCGCGCGTCGTCCACCAAGCCGAGCTGACGGCCGATCTCGGTGAGGCGCAGGTCGGCGTTGTCCTCGCGCAGTTGCAGGCGGAACTCGGCGCGGCTCGTGAACATGCGGTAGGGCTCGGTGACACCCTTGGTGATGAGGTCGTCCACCAACACGCCGAGGTAGGCTTGATCGCGGCGCGGCACCCAAGGCGCGCGGCCTTGCACCTGCAGCGCGGCGTTGAGGCCGGCGTACAAGCCCTGCGCGGCCGCTTCCTCGTAGCCGGTGGTGCCGTTGATTTGACCGGCGAAGAAGAGCCCGCGGATCGCCTTGGTTTCGAAGTTCGACTTGAGCTCACGCGGGTCGAAGTAGTCGTACTCGATGGCGTAACCGGGCCGCAGGATGTGCGCGTGCTCCAAGCCCGGCATCGAGCGCACCGCGGCGAGCTGGATGTCGAAGGGCAGGGAGGTCGAGATGCCGTTGGGATAGAACTCGTTCGTCGTCAGGCCTTCGGGTTCCAGGAAGATCTGGTGCGAGGTCTTGTCGGCGAAACGGTTGATCTTGTCCTCGATGCTGGGGCAGTAGCGGGGCCCCACGCCCTCGATGACGCCGGTGAACATCGGGCTGCGGTCGAAGCCGGAGCGGATGATCTCGTGTGTGCGTTCGTTGGTGTGGGTGATCCAGCAGGGCAGCTGCTGCGGATGCTGCTCCGGCGTGCCGAGGAAGCTGAACACCGGCACCGGGTCCAGGTCGCCCGGTTGTTCGGTCAGTTTCGAAAAATCGATCGTGCGCCCGTCGATGCGCGGGGGCGTGCCCGTCTTCAGCCGGCCCTGCGGCAGTTTCAATTCCTTCAACCGCGCCGACAGCGACACGGCCGGCGGGTCGCCGGCTCGGCCGGCAGCATAGTTCTGCAGGCCGACGTGGATGCGACCGTCGAGGAAGGTGCCCGCGGTGAGCACCACGGCCCGGCCACGAAAGCGAACGCCCACTTGCGTGACGGCGCCCACCACGCGGTCGCCCTCAAGCATGAGGTCCTCAACGGCCTGCTGGAAGATCCACAGGCGGGGCTGGTTCTCCAGGCGGCGGCGGATCGCCGCCTTGTAGAGCACGCGGTCCGCCTGCGCCCGCGTGGCGCGCACGGCCGGGCCCTTGGAGCTGTTGAGGATGCGGAACTGGATGCCCGCCTCGTCGGTGGCCGCGGCCATTGCCCCGCCCAGCGCGTCCACCTCCTTGACGAGGTGGCCCTTGCCGATGCCGCCGATCGACGGGTTGCAGCTCATCTGGCCGAGCGTTTCGATGTTGTGCGTCAGCAGCAGCGTGGCGCAGCCCATGCGGGCTGCTGCGAGCGCCGCCTCGGTGCCGGCATGGCCGCCACCGACCACGATGACGTCGAATTCTTGGGGGTAGAGCATGGGGCACCTCGCGACGACGAGGAAGAGAACGAGCGCGATTCGATCGCGCCGGCATGGGGCACGCGGCCGCGCGCAGCCAAACGTTCAATTGTATGAGGGGCGTTTGGCGCCTGTGATCCTCAAGGCTTTTCACGGCGTGGAAGCAGATCGCCCCTCGGTGCCCCCTCCGCGGCCCAAGACCGGCGGGAGGATTGCATGCAGCTCCCCCTGAAGGGGGAATCCAGCCAGACGGCTGCGATTTCCCGCCCGACGCGCTTGTCGCCGCGCGGGGCTGCCAGAACAATGGTCAGTTCTGTGAAGCGCCGCCGTGTGCGGAGGCCCTCCTCCCCCGCGTCGTCGCCCGCGCCCGGGAGATCCGCCCGTCTTGGGGGCGGATCTTCGATTCGACGAGTTCTGATCTGTCTCGATGGTCGTTCCCGCTGCTGCTCTCGATCGCGCCTTGCTTCACCGCTCGCCGGAGGCCTCGTCTTTGCACGTGGAGCCGTGCGACCTGCGGCGCGCCTGGGGGGTGTTGCACCGGCCGCAGGCGCTGCCGCTGCGGTGGGAGCAGCGCATCCTGATGCTCTCGGGGCTGTTTCCCGGGCGCTCGTCCGCGTGGGTGCATGCGCTGGAGGCGCGGCTGGAGGCGCTGCGCCACGAGGCGGCGTTGCGAGCTCAGGGGCCGGGCGAGGAGGCGTTCTCGCTTGCCGCGCGTGCGCCGCTCGTCAGTGTCGACGGCCATCCGCGCTTCGCCGCGGGCAGCTGCGCCTGGTGAAGGGGGGCTTGCTGGATGGATTGCCGCCCGCGATGTGCCGCCTGCTGCATCGCGCCGTCGATCAGCAGCCCCATCCCCGGCATGCCGCGGGGCAAGCCTGCGGGCGTGCCCTGCGTGCAGCTCGACGAGGCGCTGCGATGCCGGCTGTTCGGTCGGCCGGAGCGACCCGCCGTGTGCACCTCGCTGCTCCCTCACGAGGACATGTGCGGCGCCAGCCGCGAACAGGCCATGCGATGGCTGGGGCGGCTCGAGCAGGAGACGATGCCCGCGGTGCTGCGACCGCAGTGACGGGCCGGGCACTCGGCCCTTGCCCGCACGAGCGGCGCGTCCCGCGGCAGGCGAGGACGTCTGGGGCCCGCTGCCCCGTAGGGCCTTCGTCCGGCGGCCCCTCGCGCTAGTGCCGCACCGAAGGCGCGATGCCGGCTTCGGCCGGGGCGGCAGCGTTCAAGCTGCGCACGGCGAATGCGGGTGCGCGTCCGTCCTTGTCCTGTCCGGCGTACACCGTCAGGTGCGGATAGGGGATCTCGATGCCCCGTGCGTCGAAGGCCTTCTTGAGCCGCCGCAGGAACTCGCGCTTGACGTTCCATTGCTCCAGGGGCGCGGTCTTGAAGCGGCAGCGGATGACGACGGCCGAGTCGTCCCAGCGCTCGACACCCGCCATTTCGAGGTCTGCGAGGATGCGGCTGGAAAAGCCCGGGTCGTTGCGCAACTCGGCGCCCACCGCCTTCATCACCTCGATGACTTCGTCCACGTCCTCGCGGTAGGCCACCGAGGCATCCACCACCGCCTGGGCGTAGCCGCGGCTCATGTTGATCACCGTTCTGATCTCGCTGTTGGGCACGAAGTGCACGTTGCCGTCGTAGTCGCGCAGCTGCACGTAGCGCAGGGTGACCTCTTCGACCAACCCGCCGTGGTCGCCGAGTTGCACCACGTCGCCCTGGCGGATCTGGTTTTCGAGCAGGATGAAAAAGCCGGTGAAGTAGTCCTTGACGAGCGATTGCGCGCCGAAGCCGACGGCCAGGCCGACCACCCCGGCCGCGCCGAGGATGGGCGCGACCGAGACGCCCAGCTCGGCCAGGATGAGCATGATGGCGATGGCCGACACCACCACTGCCACCAGGTAGCGGAAGACGCGGCCCAGCGTTTCGGCGCGTTTGATCTGTTCGCGGTCGTGCATGTGCGCCGACAAGCGCAGGCGGAAGCCGCGGATCAGGCGTTGCAGCACCACGATGAGCAGCCAGGCCGCCACCGCGATGGCGAGGATGCGCAGTCCGGTGGTGGCCGCCACACCCAGGCCGGCCCACCACGCCTCGAAGGTCGTCGTCGAATCCATGCAGAAGGCCCGCCTTCGAGCGGGTCGTTGCGAGTCAGGCGGCCCGTTGACGTGCGGCCGCATCCACGTGTTCGAGCGCTTCCAGGAAGCTGCGGCGCCACCAGTGCACGTCGTGCGTGCGGATACGGTGCAGCAGCGCCTGGTGCCGTGCCTGTCGCTCCTCCAAGGGCATGTTGAGTGCCTGATGGATGGCCCGCGCAGTGCCCTGGGTGTCGTAGGGATTGACCAGCAGCGCCTCGCGCAACTGCTCGGCCGCGCCCGCGAAGCGCGAGAGCACGAGTACTCCCGGGTCGCCCGGGTCCTGCGCGGCGATGTACTCCTTGGCGACGAGGTTCATGCCGTCGCGCAGCGGCGTGACGAGCGCCACGCGCGCGGCCCGGCACAGCCCCGGCAGACGCTTGCGCGCGAGCGTGCGGTGGATGTAGCGCACCGGCATCCAGTCGAGCTCGCCGTAGTCGCCGTTGATCTGCCCGCACAGATGCTCCAGCTCGCGTCGGATGTCCATGTAGGCGTCCACGTCCTCGCGCGTGGGCGAGGCGATCTGGATGAGCGTGGCGCTGCGGCGGCTCTCGGGGTAGGAGGCGAGCAACTCCTGGAAGGCGCGTATGCGGTGGGGCAGGCCCTTGGAGTAGTCGAGCCGGTCGATGCCCACCAGCAGCTGGCGCTTGGAGTACTGCTCGCGCATCGTCTCGTACGTCTCGCGAGCCTCCTTGCCGTGCGTGAGCGCGGCGAACTCGTCCACGTCGATGCCGATGGGAAAGGAGCGGGCCAGCACCGTGCGCCCGAAGGCGCGGTAGAGGTCGGGGCCCACCACCTCGGCGTGGGCCTCGCTTTGCACGTAGCGGCTGAAGTGCTGCGCGTCGGCCTCGCTCTGGAAGCCCACGACGTCGTAGGCGAAGAGCGCGCCGACGAGCCACTCATGCCCTGGCAGTGCGGCCAGGATCAGCGGCGGCGGCAGCGGGATGTGCAGGAAGAAGCCGATGCGGTTGTTGCAACCCAGCTTGCGCAACTCGGCCGCAAGCGGAATCAGGTGGTAGTCGTGGACCCACACCAAGTCGTCGGGCTTGAGCAGCGGCAGCAGCTGGCGCGCAAAGAGCTGGTTCACGCGCCGGTAGCCGGCGAGGTACGCGGTGTTGAAGTCGGCCAGATCGAGCCGGTAGTGGAACACCGGCCACAGCACGCGATTGGCGTAGCCGAGGTAGTAGGTGTCGTGATCCTCGCGGCTGAGGTCCAGCGTCGCCAGGGTGACGTTGCCCGCCTGCTGGACCTTCAGCTCGCCTTCGCCGGGACGTCCGCCCTCGGCGCCCTCGACGATCTTGCCGCTCCAGCCCATCCACAGCCCCCCGGTGGCGTTGAGCGTTTCGCCCAGCGCCACGGCGAGTCCGCCGGCGGCGGCTTTGCGCGGGTCGGCCACGCGGTTCGATACGGCGACCACTCGTGCCATCTGCATCCTCCTTGATAGGGCCTACGTGGGGCCTACCGACCCAGTGGGCCGGGCGCGCCCCGGGGCAGAGGCGCCGCCGCGCCGCCGAGGCGGGGGCGCGAGAGGGCTCTGGAGCCGTTTCATGCCCCTCCGGGCAGGGCGGCCGCCCGCACCGCCCTCGCGGCCTCGGGGCCCGCTTCTCGGGACGTGCCCGCCGCAGCCTCGCCCGGCGCCGCGGCCGGCCGGTTCCCGTTCACGGGGGCCGCGTCCAACGCGTGCGCGCACTGCGCGAGCCATTCGCGCAGTGCCTGCGGATCGCCGAGACGCCAGCGCGCGCAACTCGGGCCGTCCCCCACCTTGATCGCGGTGCCGCCTTCGGACTGCACCGCGGCGAAGCCGTCTTCATCGGTGACGTCGTCGCCTGCGAACAGCGCGCGGCGGCCCCGGAACGGAGGCTCGCGCAGGAAGGCCTGGATCGCGTGCCCCTTGTTGGCCACGGCGGGCTTGACCTCATACACCATCTTGCCGTGCAGCAAGGTCAGCCCGGGCGCGTCTTCCAGCGCCGCGCGCAAGGCCGCCTCGCAGTACGGCCTCAACTCGGGCGCCTGCCGGTAGTGCAGGGCCACGGCCCCGTGCTTGCGCTCCACCAGCAGCCCCGGCAGACGGGCACAAAGCGCCTGCGCCGCCTCGATCACGCGGTCCAGCGCGGGGGCCGCCAGGCGCTGCACGTAGCCGTCGGCGCTGCGGCGCTCCACGCCGTGCACTCCGGCCGAGGGCAGGCGCAGCGGGCGCAGCAGCTCGTCGAGCTGCTCCAGCGGTCGGCCCGAGACGACGGCCACCGCGCCGTGCAGCGCTTGCTGCAAGCGCTGCAGCGTGTGGATCAGCGAAGGCGGTACCCGCACCGCGTCGGGCCGCGGGGCCAGATCGGCGAGGGTGCCGTCGAAATCGAGGAAGAGCGCCGCGTCGGGCGTCAGCAAAGGCAGCTCGGAAACAGACAGAGGTGCAGGCGACATGGCCCCGACCGTAGAGCAAGTGCCATGCCTCGTCAGTCAGACAGAGCCCGACGCGCCTGGGCGCGTGATGCACGTGACGTTCGTCAAGACAACGCGGCCCAGGTCTGCGACACTTCCCCCGACGCCCGGTGCTGCGCCACGCCCTTGTCTGGGCCGCCGCGCCTGCAAAGAACCGCGCCGGTGACGGCCAACGTCCTGTTGAGGAGCGAAGCAGATGAAAACCAATGTCGGCGGTGTCGACCGCGTGCTGCGTATCGTGGTGGGCCTGGCGCTGGTGCTGGCCGCCGTCTTCGGTGCCATCGGTGCCTGGGGCTACATCGGCCTGGTGCCGCTCGTCACCGGGGCGGTCGGCACTTGCCCCCTCTACTCGATGCTGGGCCTCAATACCTGCCCGATGAAGCGCACCTGATCGAGCGGTCGAGCCGGCGCGCCCGCAGGCAGGCAGAAGCCGGGGCCGGGCAAGGCGGCCTGGCGCGAACCCTCGGCTGAGGGACTGCGGGCGGAGCCGCCGCGGGCGGCAGGGGCCCTCTCGTTGCGGGCTCAGCGGTGCTTCACCTGCTCGCGGTTGAAGCCCGGCGTCGGGGCGATGGTGCTGGGCATCTTGCCGGAATGCGGGCTGCACGGCGCCAGCCATTCGCGCAGCAGCGTCTCGATGTCGGTGTCGCCGTACTCCCGGGCCATGGCGATCAGTTCACCGGCGTTCGCGTCGGTCACGTGCTCATGGCCCACGCCGCGCTTGAGCTGCGCGTAGATCTCGCGGATGTCGGGTTCGCTCTTGGGCTTCGGTTCGCGTTCGTGCATGGGTCGGTCCTTGACTGAGGGGTGGAGTAGGGGCGCGGAGTAGGGGCGCCCTTCAGCCGGCCGCCTGGGGGTCCACGCCGCCCAGGGGGCTGACGAGTTCATCCACCCGGCGGCGCTGGGCGTCGTCTTGTACGGCGATGACGAGCAGGTGCACGCCTCGCTCGACCGTGCGCTCGAAGTTGCTGCAGTAGTCCGGCTGGGCGGGACTCTCGTCGGTCACGCCGCGGCCGTTGCCGATCACGAAGTTGCCTTCCACCGGGCCGGCCTCGTCGTCGATCGACTCCAGACGCACCGCCTCCGGTGCGAAGCCGGCCCCCAACAGCGCCTCGCGCGCCTGCTGCGCGTGGGCGTAGGCCTCGAACGTCCTGAGCACCGTCTGCATTGCGTCTCCCGGCCTGTCTCGTCTCGATCCAGCCCGGCAAGCAGCGTTCCACGTCCTTCGCGCCACTGCAAGCCGGTGCGGGGCACCGGGCATCGCGCTGCGCGGAGATCACCCGGCGCCTCCTCGTGGAGCGCGGCTTCGACGCCGCGACGGTGGAGGCGGACCGGCCCGACGCGCTCGGGGCCAGCCGATGGGTGCAGTGCGAGCCGCTGGCGGGGTCGATGACGACCCGCTCGCGGCCCTTTCGGCAAGTGAGGCGGCCCGTCAGCGTCAGTGCATGCGGCTGGCCTGTCCCGAGGCCGAGCCGCCGCCTGCGGGGCCGCTGGCCTGGCTCATGTTGGAGCGATCGGGCTCGGCGGGCTCGGAGATGTCGGCCAGCGCCTCGCCTGCGCACTCCTCGCCGGCCTTGACCGCCACGTCGCCCAGCGACAGGATGCCCACGACGTGGCCCTCGTCGTCCACGACGGGCATGCGCCGCACCTGGACCCCGCGCATCTCTTCGAGCACTTCCTCGAGCGACTGGTTCTCGCGGCAGCAGCGCACGTCGGTGCTCATCACGTCTTCGAGCTTGGTCGAGTCGGGCGCGCAGCCCTGCGCCACGCCCCGCACCACGATGTCGCGGTCGGTGACGATGCCCACGATCTGGTCGCCCTGGCACACCGGGATCGCACCGACGTTGAGCTCGTCCATCGCCTGCGCGGCCATCATCACGGTGTCGTTCGGCGTCATCGTGCGCACGCCACGGGTCATCACTTCCGATACGGCAGTCATTGCAGTCTCCTTTCGACGTCCCCGCGAAACGCAGCGGGTCACAGCGCAGGCGCAGCAACTGCCGTTCCGGCGCCCGCGGTCCGCGGGCACATGGGATTCCCCGGAGCCGGCTCCCCCTGGGCGGGTGGTAGCCTGCCCCGTCGCCCCTGCGCCCCGAACGAGGAGCCGCCATGCCCCGCTGCCCACGCCTGCCCGCCGCCCCCCCCCCGCGCCTGCCTGGTGCGCCTCGCCGCCTTCGCGGCCCTGACCACCCTCGGCCCCTCGTCGGTGGCCCTGGCGCAAGGGCAGGGCGCCTCCTGGCCGGCCAAACCCCTCACGGTGATCGTGCCCTTTCCCGCCGGGGGCGGCACAGACGCTTTCGCGCGGCCGCTGGCCGCCCAGCTCACCAAGCAGCTCGGGCGGCAGGTCCTCATCGACAACAAGGGCGGGGCGGGCGGCACGCTGGGCGCAGGCCTGGCGGCGCGCTCGGCGCCGGACGGCTACACCTGGTTCATGGGCGCGGTGCATCACGCCATTGCACCGGCCATGTACGCCCGGCTCGACTACCACCTCGAGACCGACTTCATCCCGGTGGGGTTGGTCGCCAGCGTGCCGCAGGTGATCGTCGTCAACCCGCAGAAGGTGGCGGCCACCGACCTGGCGGGTCTCTTGCAGCTGCTGCGCAAGAATCCTGGCAAGTACAACTACGGCTCGGCCGGCAACGGCACCTCGCACCACTTGGCGGGCGAGCTGTTCAAGATGCAGACGCGCACCTTCATCACGCACATCCCGTACCGCGGCGCGGGCCCGGCGCTGCAGGACCTCATCGCCGGTCAGGTCGATCTGATGTTCGACGGCCTGGGCTCGTCGGCCCAGCACATCAAGGCCGGCCGCATCCGCGCGATCGCCGTGGCTTCGGACAAGCGCGCGCCGGGCTTTCCCAACGTGCCGACGGCCGGCGAGGGCGGGGTGCCGACGTACCAGGTGTCCACGTGGTATGGCCTGTGGGCGCCCAAGGGCACGCCGCGCGAGATCGTCGATCGCATGACGGCGGAGCTGCGCACCGCGCTCAACTCCCCCGAACTCAAAGACGCTTGGACGCAGCTCGGCTCCGAGACGCCGCAGCTCTACGGGGAGGACTTCGCCCGGTTCGTCGCGGCCGAGACCAAGCGTTGGGCCGAGGTGGCCAAGACCTCGGGTGCCAAGCTCGATTGAAGGCCGCCCCCGCGGTCGCCCCAGGCCCACGAGCCCTCGCACGAATCCACACACGAACCCTCGCATGAGCCCTTACCGATGAGCCCTGCCGGCATCGTCGTCCACCCGCATCCCGCTTTGGCGCACGTCGCGTGCGTCACGCTCTCGCAACCGGACAAACTCAACGCGATCAGCCGCGCGATGTGGCGCGCGCTGCGCGAGACGTTCGAGGGCTGGGCCGAGCGCGAACCGTCGCTGCGGTGCGTGCTGGTGCGCGGGGAGGGCGGCAGCTTCGCCGCCGGAGCCGACATCGAAGAGTTCCCGTCCTTCCGTTTCGACGAGGCGGCCCTGCGCGAGTACCACGAGGGGCTGATCGCCCCGGCGCTGCACGCGATGCTCGCGTGCGACGTGCCGATCGTCGCGCAGATCGAGGGCGCCTGCGTCGGCGGCGGCTTGGAGATCGCGGCCTGCTGCGACCTGCGCATCGCGGGCGCGTCGGCCCGCTTCGGCGCGCCCATCGCCCGCCTGGGCTTTCCGATGGCGCCGGACGAGCTGGCCGTCGTCGCCCGCGTGGCGGGCCTGGCCACCGCGGCCGAGCTGCTGCTCGAAGCGCGCCTGCTCGATGCCCCCACGGCGCTCGCGCGCGGCCTCGTACACCGGGTGGTGCCCGACGCCGAGGTGGCGCGCGAGGCCGACGCCACGGCGGCGCGCATCGCCGCGCTCGCGCCGCTCGCCGCACGGGCCAACAAGCGCACCTTGCGCCTGCTCGCCCAAGGGCGCCTGCCCGACGAGGGCGAGCGCCGCGAGCACTTCGCCTATGCCGCGAGCGCCGACCACCGCGAGGGCATCGAGGCCTTCCTCGGCAAGTGCGTGCCGACCTTCCAAGGCCGGTGAGCGGCGCGCCGCTTGGTATCGTTGCGGCAGCTTTCCATCGCACCCGCCATGCAAGACCACAACCTCTATACCGCCTTGCGCGCGGCCTTCCCGGCCGACCTGGACGACGTCGCGGTCGAGACCGACACCGGCCTGCGCTACTCCTGGCGGGACCTCGATCGCGGCAGCGCGATGCTCGCCAACCTGCTCGCCTCGCTGGAGCTGCCCGAGGGCACCCGCATCGCCGTGCAGGCCGACAAATGCGTCGAGTCGCTGATGCTGTACCTGGCCGTGCTGCGCGCCGGCCACGTGTACCTGCCGCTCAACACCGCGTACCAGGCGGCCGAGCTGGAGTACTTCATCGGCAACGCCGAGCCCGGCGTCGTCGTGTGCACGGGCAAGAACTTCCCCTGGGTGAGCAAGCTCGCGTTCAAGCAGGGCGTGCGCTACGTCTTCAGCCTGAACGACGACCGCACCGGCACGCTGCTCGAGCGCGCCTCGCACTTCGGCGACCAGCACACGCCCGTCGAGCGCGGCGAGGACGACCTCGCCGCCATCCTCTACACCAGCGGCACCACCGGCCGCAGCAAGGGCGCCATGCTCACGCACGGCAACATGCTCAGCAACGCGCGCACGCTCAAGGACTACTGGGACTGGCGACCCGGCGACGTGCTGATCCACGCGCTGCCGATCTTCCACGTGCACGGCCTCTTCGTCGCCATCCACGGCGCCTTGCTCAATGGCAGCCGCATGCTGTGGATGGGCAAGTTCGACGCCAAGCAGGTCATCGAGTGGCTGCCGCGCGCCACCGTCTTCATGGGCGTGCCCACGCTCTATGTGCGCCTGCTCGCCGAGCCCGGCCTCACGCGCGAGCAGTGCGCCCACATGCGGCTTTTCATCAGCGGCTCGGCCCCGCTGCTCATCGACACCTTCAACGAGTTCCGCCGCCGCACCGGCCACACCATCCTCGAGCGCTACGGCATGAGCGAGACCATCATGCTCACCTCCAACCCCTGCCGGCCAGAGGACGGCGAGCGCATCGGCGGCACCGTGGGCCGGCCGCTGCCCGGCGTGGGCGTGCGCGTGGTGGACGGCAAGACGGGCCGCGAGCTGCCCGCCGGCGAGATCGGCGACATCCAGGTGCGCGGGCCCAACGTCTTCAAGGGCTACTGGCGCATGCCGGAGAAGACGGCCGAGGAGTTCACCGCCGACGGCTGGTTCAAGACCGGCGACGTCGGCCACTTCGACGAGCGCGGGTACCTCACCATCGTCGGCCGCAGCAAGGACCTCATCATCAGCGGCGGCTACAACGTCTACCCGGCGGAGGTCGAGGGCTACCTGAACGAGACGGAGGGCGTCGCCGAATCCGCCGTCGTCGGCGTGCCGCACCCCGACTTCGGCGAGGCGGTGATCGCCATCGTCGTGCCCAAGCCCGGCGCCGCGCTCGACGAAGCTGCCCTCATCGCGGGCCTCAAGGGCCGCATCGCCAACTACAAGGTGCCCAAGCGCGTGTTCGTCGTGCCCGAGCTGCCGAGGAACGCCATGGGCAAGGTGCAGAAGAACCTGCTGCGGCAGGAGCGGCAGGGCTTGTTCGTGGGGGGGTGAAGCCGGCGTGGCCTGCCGTTCGCGGCGCCATGCCCTCACGAGCGGCACGACGCCCCGCGTTTCAGCGCCACACCCGTTCGGGTTTCTACCGAGCGACCGCCGCCCTCTTGCAAGCCTCGCCTCAGCCTGGCGCGTCATGATCGGCTCACGATGAAGACCGCCGTGCTGTCCGACGTCCATGCCAACCGGCCGGCGCTGGAGGCGTGTCTCGCCCATGCGCGGGCGCAGGGGGTGGGGCGCTTTGCGCTGTTGGGGGATCTGGTCGGCTATGGGGGCGAGCCGATCGCGGTGTTGGACCGCGTGATGGGTCTGGTGGCGCACGAGGGTGCGCTGGCGGTGTTGGGCAACCACGATGCGCTGGCGCTGGACCCGCCGGCCGTGCCGCGCCAGCGCGGCGAGCAAAGCGCGGTGTGGACGCACGCGCAGCTGTCGCCGGCTCATCGCGACTTCTTGCGCTCGCTGCCGCTCGTGGCGCACCTGTCGCCCGAGGTGCTGCTGGTGCACGCCAGTGCCGACGGCCCCGAGCGTTGGCACTACATCGAGGACGCGAGCGCCGCCGAGCGCAGCCTCTCGGCCGCCGCGCAGCAAGACGGGGCGATCCGCTATGTGTTCAGCGGCCATGTGCACGAGCAGGCGCTGTACTACCTCACGCCCACGGCCAAGCTGATGCGCTTTGCGCCGCAGCCGGGCGTGCCGATCCCGGTGCCCCCGCACCGGCAGTGGCTCGCCATCGTGGGCTCGGTGGGCCAGCCGCGCGACGGCGATGCGCGCGCGATGTACGCGATCTACGACGACGCGGCCGCGCAGATCACCTTCCACCGCGTCGAATACGACGTGCCCGCCGCGGCGGCGGCCATCCGCGCGGCGGGCCTGCCCGAGTTCGACGCCGAGCGGCTGGAGCGTGGCCGGTGAGCGGCAGCCCGCCCGTGGTGGCGGGAGCCGCCGCGCCCGCCACGGCTTGCTTGGGCAACGGCCCGCCTTGGCAAGCGCCGCGCGCAGTCGTCCCCCGCGAGCCCCTGCGAGGCCCCTCTAGATGAAGCTCCTCGAACCCGGCACCGAGATCGACGGCTTTCGCATCCGCCAGTGCATCCACGTGGGCGGCATGGCCCACATCTACGCGGTGGAATACGCCAGCGGCGCGCCGGATCCGGGCTTTCCGATGGCGATGAAGATCCCGCGCATGACGCAAGGCGACGGCGCGGAGAACATCGTGAGCTTCGAGGTCGAGTTGCAGATCCTGCCGACGCTCACCGGAGCGCACGTGCCGCGCTTCGTCGCGGCGGGCGACCTGCTGCGCCTGCCGTACCTGGTGATGGAGTACGTGCCGGGCCGCACGTTGCAGCATTGGGTCGAGGCCCCCGAACGCCCCGATGCCGACACCATCGCGCGTCTGGGCGCCGCCACTGCGCTTGCCGCGCACAGCCTGCACCAGCAGAACGTCTGCCACCTCGATCTGAAACCGGCCAACGTGCTGGTCAAGGACGACCGCACGGCGGTGTTGCTGGACTTCGGCCTCTCGTGCCACGCCCACTACCCGGACCTGCTGGCCGAGGAGATGCGCACGGCCGTGGGCTCGCCCGCATGGATCGCGCCCGAGCAGGTGGTGGGCGTGCGCGGCGACTTGCGCAGCGACATCTTCGCGATCGGTGTGATGCTCTACGAGCTGGCCACCGGCGAGCTGCCCTTCGGTGCGCCCGTCACGCGCGGGGGCCTGCGCCAGCGGCTGTGGATGACGCCCGCGCCGCCGCGCCAGCACAACCCCGCCGTGCCCGAATGGCTGCAGGAGGTCATCTTGCGTTGCCTGGAGGCCGAGGCCGAGCGCCGCTACCCGAGCGCCGCGCACCTGGCCTTCGACCTGGCCCACCCCGATCAGGTGACGCTCACCGAGCGCGGCCGGCGCACCCGCGGGGTGGGCTGGCGCGAGCACCTGCGGCGGTGGGTCAAGGCCGCGGGCATGCACTACCAGCCCAGCCCGCTGCCCTCGCAGCAACTGGCCGAGGTGCCGATCGTGATGGTGGCGGTGCCGCACCGTGACGTGAGCGACGCCACGCTCTACGCGCTGCGCCAGGCGGTCGCGCGCTCGCTCGGCATCCGCCCCGGCGCGCGGCTCGCGTGCGTCACCGTGATCTCGCCGTCATCGGCCAGCAGCGCCGACGACGCCCGCAGCGAAACCAGCCGCCATCGCCGCCACCTGGCGCGCCTGCGCCAATGGGCCGCGCCGCTCGACCTGCACGGCCACCAGGCGAGCTACCACGTGCTCGAATCGAACGACGTCGCCCAGGCCCTGGTGCGCTACGCCCAGAGCAACCAGGTGAGCATGATCATCCTGGGGGCGGCCACCCACGGGCTCCAGTTGCAGCGCTTCATCGACACCGTCCCCCTCCGCGTGGCGCGCGAGGCGCCGTGCACCGTCATCCTCGTGAAAGAGCCGCCGCCCGTGGGCGCGATCGCTGCCGCCCAGGCGCCGCACGCCGGGCGCTGAGCCTGTGCGGCCCACCTTGCGCGACCTGTTCGGGCGGCGAGGGGAGGGCCGACGCGAGGGGCCGGGCCAGGAGCGGGGCGCGCGCCGCGCGCAACGGCCGCTTGCCGCTCGGTCAGCCGTGTGCGGCGAGCGTGCTCTTGGCCGGCTCCCGGCTCGGGGGCCGGGGGGCGGGCGAGGGTTGCCGCGCCCGGTACGGCAGCGAGAAGCAAAAACACGCCCCCTCGCCGGGCCGCCCGCTCGCCCACACCCGACCACCATGGCGCTGCACCACCCGCTTGACGATGGACAGCCCGATGCCGCTGCCGGGGAAGTCGGCATTCGAGTGCAAGCGCTGGAACACGCCGAACAGACGGTCGGCATGGCGCATGTCGAAGCCCGCGCCGTTGTCGCGCACCTGGAAGACGACTTCCTCGCCACGCACCTGGCCCTCGATCTCGATGCGCGGCTGCGGCACCCGGCGCGTGAACTTGATCGCGTTGCCGATGAGGTTGTGCCACACCTGCCGCAGCAACACGGCGTCGGCCAGCACCACCGGCAGCGGCCCGCACACCACCTGCGGCGCCGGCTCGCCGGGCGCGGGGGCGAGCAGGTCGGCCAGCACCGCGCGCACCACCGCCGCCGAGTCGACCGGTTGCACCTCCAGGGTCTGCTGCTCCACGCGCGACAGCGCCAGCAGCTCGTCCACCAGCAGCGTGAGCCGATCGCATTCGCTCGAGATGAGCGCCAGCATCTGACGCGGGCGGGCCTCCAGCGACTGGCCGCTCTCGTACACGAAGCGCGCCGCCGCCCCGATGGAGCCGAGCGGCCCCTTCAGGTCGTGCGACACCATGCGCGTGAAGCTCTGCAAGTCGCTGTTGGCCCGCTCCAGCTCCTGGGTGCGCTCGCGCACGCGCTCCTCCAGCGAGCCGGCCAGGGTCACCAGCTCCCGCTCGCGCTCCCGCAGCCGTGTGACGAGCAGCGCCAGCGAGCGCGACAGACACTCCAGCTCCGGCGGCTCGGCGGCGCCGTGGTCGGCCGTAGCGAAGTCGGAGACGCGGCCCGTCGCCAGCGCCTCGGCCTCCTCGGCCACCTCGCGCAGCCGCTGCCACACGCAGTGGGCCCACCACCATGCCGCCCCGCCCAGGAGGGCACCCGCCACCGGCGCCCACACCCAGGGAGGCCAACCCTGCAGGGAGGCGAGTGCCGCGCCCGCCAAGCACACCGCCGCGCTCATCACCCCCAGCCAGGCGCCGGCCGTCGGGGGCGAAGGCGTGGGCACCCCGCGTCGGGGCCAGTGGCGGTGAAGGATGGGCGCAGGCATGGGGCCGATGGAGCCGCGCCGGCGAGCGGTGGCGCGGTTACGACATGTTGCAACGCACGCACGCCAACTCGCGCCTGTCTGAGTTGACAGGTGCCTTCATCGACCCTCGGGAAGCGTGCACGACGCCCGACCGCGACCGGCCAGGCCCAGGCCGCCGCCCGCCGCGTGCTGCCCGGTCAGGTCAGTAAGAACGCGTCGTACCCCGTCTTCAGGATCAACGCGCCCACCACGAGCAGGAACACCCCGCGCACGAAGCCCGTGCCGTGCTTGAGCGCCAGCCGCGTGCCCAGCAAGCTGCCCGCCACGTTGGCCACCGCCATCGCGAGCGCGTAGTGCCACCAGATGTGCCCCTTGGCGATGAAGAGCGCCAGCGCCGACAGATTCGTCGCCGTGTTGAGCAGCTTGGCGCTCGCCGAGGCGTGCAGGAAGTCGTAGCCCAGCAGCCGCACGAACAAGAACACGAAGAAGCTGCCCGTGCCCGGGCCGAAGAAGCCGTCGTAAAAGCCGATCACCAGGCCGATGGCCGAGGCGATCCACGCCTCGGCCCGCCCGCGAAAAGGCCGCGTGTGCTCGCGGCCCAGGTCCTTCTTGGCCAGCGTGTAGAGCAGCACACCCAGCAGGATGAGCGGCAGCGCCTTGCGCAGGCCCTCGGGCGGCACCACCGTCACCGTCCAGGCCCCGAGCGCACTGCCCACCAGGGCCGCCACGGCAGCGGGCACCAGCGCACTCCACACCATCTCCACCCGCCGCGCGTACTGCACCGTGGCCCACGCCGTGCCCCACACCGCCGCGCCCTTGTTCGTGCCGAACAGCGTGGCCGGCGCCGCCGAGGGGAAGGTGCCGAACAACGCCGGCACCAGGATCAAGCCGCCGCCCCCCACGATGGCATCCACGAAGCCCGCGAAGAGGGAGGCGACGGTGACGACAGCGAACTCGAGCATGGGCAAGGCGTGAGGCAGGGGCGCCACGAGGCGAAGCGGCGATTCTCACCCAACCCCGCCAGGCGCGACCCTGTCGACCTTCGCCGGCGGTCGTCGCTCGCCGCCCTGGCCGGCCCCGAGCCCAGAAAAACAAAGGGCGCTGGCAGTGCCAGCGCCCGTCAGGCATGGCGTCCGTCAACCGGCGCCACACTCATCTCTTGGAATGGTTGTGCTGTCTCCTCAGTCCCCCGCCCTGCGCGAGCGCCGCCTGTTGGGCCGCCTCGCTGCGAGTGGATGAGACTGTATGCGCTGGTCTCCGGGCGGGCACTAGGGGTTTTCCTGCCCCGTTCTGGGGCGGTCAGTATCGAACGCTCGGTTCGTTGCGCCGGGGAACCGCTACCCGGGGGGTGCCATCAGATGCTCTCGCACCATCATCCGAGCGCGGTGCAAGCGGCTCTTGATGCAGGCGATCGTTTCTCCGGTCCGTCGAGCAATTTCTTGCAGAGACAATTCCTCGAGATCCCTCAACAGCACGATTTCCAGATAGTGGGGAGGCAACGATTCCAGGGCACGCGCCAAGTCCAAGCGCAGCGTTTCGTCGGAGCGCGCCGTGAGCCCGGCCAACACATCAGGGGTCAGTTCATCGTTGCGCATGACCCACCGGGCCAGCCTCGCGCACTCTCTCTTGACGATGGTCATGAGCCAGGCAGAAAGTGCCGTGGCTGCCCGCAGTTGCGGGAGGCGCTGCGCGATGCGCACGAGGGATTCCTGCACGGCGTCGTCGACGTCGGCGGCCATGCAGTACCGTCGTGCGTATCGCCGGATATCCGGCTGACTGCGGCGCAGCAGCCACTCCAGCGCACGCGAGTCACCCTGCACCGCTCGACGGATCACCGAATCGTCAAGGGCGGCCAGGCTCATTTCTTTCGCTCTCCAAAACCGGCGATCGCACACATCGGGCACCAGCCCACCAAACCCGTGACCGCGAGCGCGACGATACCGATGCCGACGGGAATCAGCAGCGCTTCATTCAGAATGCCGGCCACCATCAGGGCGCTGCCAACCAGAGCCATCAGGATGCGGGTCAGGCGGTGCAGGGGCGAAATATTCTTACGATACAGCATGTGGTCCTCCAGTCATGAAGTCGCCAACGACTTCCGAAGACAAGAGGCTGCGAGAGGCGAAAAGGATTCGCGGGCGGTGTCGGCCCCGAAGGGTGACCGCCCTGCGCTAACCTCACCGACGCGAAGCCCGGCAAGCAGCCGCACCAGTGGACGTATTGCTGCTCCGTCCGTATGCTGTAGTGCCGCGCGCGAATACAGGCCAGGCTGCATTTCATCCAGCAGGCGAGGGGGTGCTCCACACGAGACGTCGAGTTAGGGAAGGTCTGAACAACTCCGCCCGATTGCGCGACAATGCCTCACCGTGATCGGGGTGAGTGCGATGCAGCTGTCGTTCGGTGATGCCGAGGGTCTGGGGAGCCGCAAGCGCACGCGGCGCGAGGTGTTTTTGGCGGAGATGGAGCAGGTGGTGCCGTGGCAGGCGCTGCTGGGTCTGATCGAGCCGCACTACCCGAAGATGGGCCGTCCCGGTCGCCAGCCCTATCCGTTGGCGACGATGCTGCGCATCCACTTCCTGCAGCAGTGGTATGCGCTCAGCGACCCGGCGATGGAAGAAGCCTTGTACGACACGCCGGTGATGCGCCGCTTCGCGCAGTTGGGCGGGCTTGCCGACATCCCGGACGAGACGACGATCCTCAACTTCCGCCGGCTGTTGGAGACGCACGGGCTGGCCGAGAAGCTCTTCGAGCAGGTCAACGCCCATCTTCAGCGCAAGGGCCTGAGCCTGCGCAGTGGCACGATCGTGGATGCCACGATCATCAGTGCGCCGAGCTCGACCAAGAACAAGGCGGGCGAGCGCGATCCGGCGATGCACCAGACCAAGAAGGGCAACCAGTGGTTCTTCGGGATGAAGGCGCACATCGGCGTGGATGACGCGTCCGGTCTGGTGCACCACGTGGAATGCACGGCGGCGAACGTGGCCGACGTGACGCAGGTGTACAAGCTGCTGCACGGCCGGGAAGACACGGTGTGCGGCGACAGCGGCTACACGGGTGCCGAGAAGCGCGAGGAGCTGCAGGACGTGGACGCCGGATTCCTGATCGCGGAGAAGCCGTCGAAGCTGCGTGCGATGAAGAACGAGCGCGAGCGGCGCTACGCCGAGCGGTGGGAGCGCTACAAGGCCAGTCTGCGGGCGAAGGTGGAGCACCCGTTCCGGGTGATCAAGCGGCAGTTCGGCTACACGAAGGTGCGCTACCGCGGCCTGGCGAAGAACGCGGCGCAGGTGCTGACGCTGTTCGCGCTGTCGAACCTGTGGATGGCGCGCCGGCGTTTGTTGCCGACGACGGGAGCAGTGCGTCCGTAAGGCGGGGAAACCCGCCAAAAACCGCCCTGCACGGGCGAAATCCGGCTCGAAAGCGACGCCAGGCCGGCGCCACGATGCCGCAATCCGGGCGGCAGAGCGGGTTGTTCAGACCTTCCTTAGGGACCATTGCGATGCTGTATGTATATACAGCATCCCCGCGCAAGCCTAGGGGGCGCGTTGCTCGTGCTAGCTGCCATGTCCGGCTTGTTTGGTCGTGGCTGAAGATGCAGCGCATGGCACGGTCGCGCTCTAACCCGTTGCTCAATCAAACGTCCTCCGGCTGGCTACGCCAGCCTCCGTCCACCGCTTAGCGCCCCCTGTTAGAGCGCGCGTGAAGCGGCACCGGGGCACGTCGGCCGCTGCTTGAAACAGCGGCGAGGGGTTTCTCGGCCTCTTAGGCTCGGGGTGTGTGGAGGTCAGGGGCGCTTGGGCAGCAGGTTCAGTTTGAAGCGCTCGCTGGCTGGGTTGTTCGTCCCCGGGTGCTCATGGTCGGGCTAGTCTGTCTGGTCGTCTGGCCATGTGCCTCCCCCGAAAGTGGGCCTTGCGGGGCGGGGCGGCTCGCGGGAAAACTTTGGCAATGGGTTTCTTGCCGTTAACGCACCGAGCAACTTTGAGCCGCGGTTCTGTCTGAGCAGTGGCGCGGTCGGCTACAGCTCTAACTCTCCATCGAGGAGACGTCTACCGGCAGGCCACGCTGCAGAGGTGGTTCATTGTCGCTTCCGCGCGGCCTGCCGGTAGTCGCCCCTCATGTCGAACGTTGGACCGCATGAGACCGCAGTGCGATGATCCGACCGTCAAAGAGCGGCTCGCCGCTCCCGATCTAAGACTTAGAACCTGATATGACGCAGCCGCTCAAGACACTTATCTCTGCCGAGACCCTCGACTTTGCGTTGCGGCATATAACCAGCTACTACGGGGCACTTCTCGAAACCTCCCTCCCCCTTGCAGCCCGTGAGCCGGCATGATGTCGCCCATGATCACCCCGCGCATCAAGCCCTCGTCTTTGTGGCGTCACCAGCCTGGCGCTGACCTGTTCGTGCAGGACCAGCGCCAAGCCAAGCTCGGCGGCTTCATCGCCAACCTGGCAGCAATGGACGAACTGATCGACTTCGCGGCCATTGCCGCCCGGGTCGACACCGCCTGCCCTCGCGCTGACCGTAGCAAAGGCGGGCGCCCGCCGTACCCCACCGAGGTGATGGTGCGGCTGCTGTTCATCCAGTCGCTGTACAACCTCAGCGACGAGGACTGCGAGTACCAGGTGCTGGACCGCATGAGCTTCCAGCACTTCTGCCGCCTGGACGGAGCACTGCACATCCCCGATGCGCGCACGCTGTGGAGTTTCAAGCAGCGCTTGGCCCAAGGCGGTCTGGGCGGCCGCGCTATCTTCGAGGCGGTGAGCCTGCAGTTGCAGCAGCACGGCTACATCCCGCGCGGCGGGCAGATCGTGGATGCCAGCATCGTGCAGGCACCGCTCACCCAGGCGAACAAGGACGAGCGCGAAGCGCTCAACGAAGGCCGCAGGCCCGAGGGCTGGAATGCCAAGCGGCTGCAGCACACCGACCGCGACGCGCGCTGGACCAAGAAGCACGGCAAGAGCTTCTACGGCTACAAGGTGCACGCCAACGCGGACGCGCGCTACAAGCTGATCCGCCGGGCGAAGGTCACGCCGGCCAACGCCGACGACGGCCAGACGCTCAAGGAGGTGCTGGACCGCGCCAACACCGGCGCGCGGCTGCTGGCCGACCGAGGCTACGACGCGCAGACCAACCGCCAGTTGCTGCAGGCCCACGGGCTGCGCGACGGCATCGCGCGGCGTGCCAAGCCCGGGCAGGAGCGGCGCGTGCGACTGGACGCGCGCAACAAGGCGATCAACCGCGTCCGCGCCAGAGGCGAACATGTGTTCGCCGGCCTCGAGCAGTTGGGCGGCAAGTGCGTGCGGGCGATGACGCTGGCGAGAAACGAACTGGCGATCCTGCTGAAGTGCGCGGCGTACAACGCCAAGCGGCTGGTCTGGCTGGTGCGCCATGACCCGTGCGGGTGTGCGCGATGAAGGGAGAGGTGCGCCCGCAGAGCCTGCAAACGCAGTTTTGCAGGGCCTCGGGCGCCCGCCAAGGCTGCGATGACGGGGCCTGAGCGGCACCGAGAACCCCGAACTGAACGACGCGAGCGCCCTCATGCCGGTTCAGCCTTCGGAAATGGGGTTATGCGAAGTGCCCTACGACACCGACTTCTTCCCTCGAGCAGAGGAGTTCTTCGCGATCGGCCACCTCTGGGACGAGGTGAAAGCGCACATCCTGAACTCAGAACTGGATCAAGTGCTTTCAGCCCCGCCCTTAGTGGAGCCTTGGCCGAAGACGCGGAACGGATTCAGAGTCGTTCATCGACCCGAGCCAATAGATTCGTTGATCTATGCAGCGTTAGCTAAAACTGTGGCAATGTCCGTGGAAGGGGCACGCGCGAGCCCGGAAGTCGCCTGCTCCTACAGAATCTCGGAGAGCGATAGGAGCTTCTTCGCAGACGGGTCAGGCTTTAATGTGTATCGTGAGCGTTGCGAGAACCTCGCCAAGGCATACCCATTCGTGCTTTCTGCGGACATCGCTGACTTCTACAACAAGATCTATCTTCATCGACTGCAGAACGCGATTCAGTCAGCGACCGATGTCCCACCGGGGATCTCCAAGAAAATCGAGTATTTCCTCACTGCGCTCAATACGAGAGCATCCCAGGGAATCCCTGTCGGCCCTGCAGCCAGCATTGTCATGGCCGAGGCTACTCTCATCAATGTCGATCAGTTCGTCTACGGTCGTGGGTTTGACCACGTTAGGTATGTTGATGATTTCCGGATCTTCGGAAACTCATATCAGGAGCTAGAGGCGTTGGTGCAGGACTTTTGCCTCTATCTTCACGAGAATCAGAGACTCTCACTCTCAGCGGAGAAGACTCGGATCAGCAAGTCCGAGGAGTTCGTGCAGAAGGAGCTGAACAATCAATATCAGTTGGAGAAGCTTGAAATCCTCGGAGAGATTGAAGTTGTCAACCCTTACACGATGGAGGTTGAAGATGTTGATTTGACTCCCTTGGACAACGTCGGAGAAATCTTGCTCGATGCCCTGAAGCGCATCACAAAGTTCGACTCGCTGGATCTGGGCGTGATTCGTGCCATCGTGCGTAGAGCTCGGGCACACGAAATCCCGGACATCGCTCCGATGCTCATGGAGAACATGTCGTTCTTTGCTCCGGCGGCGAACGACATTGCTCTGTATCTAGACTCCGTCACGGATTCGGATTTCATCGACTCACACGGAGCAAAGCTGGAGGCGCTTGCAGAAGATCCTGCCGCAAACATCAGGGCCGTTAGGCTCTGGCTCGAATGGTACTTCTCTCGTCACTCTGGTCTTCTGAAGTTGCCTAAGATTCGCTCCTTTGTATTCACGAGCAGACGGCTCCGTCCGCAGGCCCGTGCCGCAATAACAATGGGCAACCAGGCTTGGGTGAAGGACAGGAAGAACCAGCTGCTCCACTATGCGTATTGGGACAGGCGCTCGATTTTGCTAGCAGCCCAAATCCTGTCCAAGGATGAGCGCGAAAAGTGGCTTTGGCCCCTGATCACAGGCGAAAGCCTTAGCACCATGGAGAAGTGGATGGCAAAGTGGGTGCTTTGTGGCTCCCCAGAAACCAACCCTCTCGAAGATGAATTGCCTTTCTGATGCCGTTCGTGACAAGCGCTCTTGTGAACCTCGTCTTCATGCGCATGCGGCCTAACAGGTCGTTCGACCCGGACACGCAGCGGCATTGCGCCGCGAGGCGTGCAGGAGAGCACACGCCCCGCGGCGCAATGCCGCTGCCTGCCGGTCAACTCCAACGTTAGAGCTCACGACGGAGGCATCAATCCTATGAAAGCACCAATCAGCTCGGCTCTGGCCGCGATCTTCTTGACCGCCTGCGCAACTGCATATCGGCCGTACACTTTCTTGGGCGGCGGGGGCTGGAAAGAAGTGCAGATCGCGGACAACGCCTTCAAAGTTACTTTTGAGGCGAACGGCCATATGTCAAAAACACAGGCAGCAGACTTGGCGCTTCTGCGCGCAGCAGAGCTGGCATTGGCCAACGGCTACAGTCACTTCATCATCGGGTCTGCCCCCGACGATTCGAGGACCGGGGCCTATACAACGCCATCTACGACCAACATCAACTTGACAACCTACGGTAATTCAACGCGCGGAACCGCGCAGACCTACGGGGGACAGACGTACGTTTTTAGCTTTCCTGCGCCTTCCATCACCGTCGTCCTCTTCAAGGAAAAGCCGCCTCTGAGCACGACCGTGTACGATGCCGCGCTGGTAGCGAAGTCGATAAAGGTTCAGTACGGTATCAAGTAGCGGCGGTCCGCTCTAACCCCTCCATCGAGCGGACATGCGCCGGCAAGCCGGGTCATACCGCTCATGTCGAACGTTTAGGGGATCAGTCGTCCATGTTACCCTTAACTGTTGATTCCTAAAACACGTTAGCCCTTGGCTATGACTGACGAGGAATATCAAGCGCTGGTTGCCCGAATTCAATCCGGTTCGCTTCTTATTGGCGTCGATCGGAGCATGGCCCGAAAGCTTTATACGGATGTTTCGCTTTCCCGTATCGAGGCAGAAACGGGTGAAGCTCCATACTTCGAGAAGATGGTGGTGCTCGGAGCTTTTGTGGGCGCTCCTGTCTCGCTGCTTGCTAGTTTTGTCTTGGCCGTCTTGGCCTTCGGCTGGTGGGCAGCACTCGCCATCCCCGTCTCAATTGTCGTCTACTTCGTGGTCGCGGGTGCCTCGTCCATGCCCAAGCAGGGTATGACTGGCGTGACCGTGCTTCTCTTCCTTGCGTTACTCAGTGTTTACCTGGGCTGGTTCCCCTCCGAGTATATCGGGTGGTACGCGGCACTCTTCTTGTTTGCCCTTTGGAACGCACGGCTGGTCTATGTTGCAGCAACACATTTCGTCCGTGCCTTTGTAATTCGAAACCGCCGCGCGTATGAATTTCTCGCTCCACACATCCATTTGCGGGAGGCGAGTTGTGAGGGCTAACCATCCAGTCAACGCGGGCGCTGTGCAAGCGGCTCGCCGCTTGCACAGCGCCGGTTACTGATATCGCACTTCCCATCGTCGCACTTCGATGCCGTTGGCCGCAACGCGGCTTGTTCGAGACACGGAAGCCCCTTTCATTCGTTAGGCTTGGCACAAACGCAGTCATCCCCCCCCCCCCCCCCCCCCCCCCCCCCCGACCTGAACACCTACGGAGCATCATGACCCTCATTGTCAATGACATAGTTTGGTGGCAGATATCTCTCGAGAGTGTTGTGAACTCCTGGATTCCGGGAATATCTACGTTCTTGCTTGGCGTGTGGTTTGCCCGGATCGACGAACGCAGGAAGCTGAAGCAGAAGTTGAAGGATGACCTACTGCAGATTTTCATACCGATCTTCAACTCTGGCCAATCAATCACGCTTTCGGAAGCCGAGAATGCCGCGAGAAGAATGCTTCATACATTCAATGCATACAAGCGCATTTACTCAGGAGTCTTCAACAAGGCCGCAGAGGAAAAGCTTGGCGCCATTCTCGCTGATGGATTTCTCGTGAATAATAACGTAAACAAGCCGTTCATGGAGCCAGACGTCATCCAAGACTTGATCAAGACGTTATGAGCTGCCAGCAAGCGAGACCTAACCCCTCCATCGAGCGGCAGCTACCGGCAAGCCAGGGGCTGCCGCTTATGTCGACCGTTAGAGCGTGCATAGAGCATGTCCCCAACGCCGTCAGCAGTTCAAGTTCAGATCGCCCATCGCAATAGGTCGGTGCGCAACTACACGTGCTTCGGGGGCATCCTCGTCGGCCTGGCAATGCTCCGCAATAGTCGTCCTGCTCTCAGCTCGTAAGCTCTTCCCAATACTTGCTGAGTGTCCAAACTGTGGGCAAAACTGGGAGATACGCGAAGGCCGCAGCGTTCAGACAGAAGACCAAATGACAAACTGGAAAGTATGTCCCGGTTGCAGGCTGCCCATGCCATAGCGCCACTCGTGGCAAAATTATCAAGGCGGCTTCGTGGAAATTGTGCGCTCTAACCCTTCCATCGAGAGGACGCTGTCCGGCAAGCCGGCCAGGGCCTCTCGTGTTGAAAGTTGAGGAAGGTCTGCACAAATGGGCCCCCGCCGTGCTTGGCAAGAGCATGAGCTGCTGAGACCATATCGCCCATGAAGCAACACAGCCTGGGCCTGGGGATGACGGCCAAGCGCACGCGGCGGCGCGAGTTTCTGGAAGAGATGGAACGCGTGGTGCCCTGGGCGGACCTGGTGGCGCTGGTGTCGCCCTACCTGCCCGAGGGCCGGCGCGGACGCCCGCCGTTTGCCCCGGAGACCATGCTGCGCATCCACTTCATGCAGCAGTGGTTCAACCTGAGCGACCCGGCCATGGAAGAGGCGCTGCACGACGTGCCGCTGTTTCGCGAGTTCGCCGGACTGGAAGGCTGGGACGAACGGCTGCCCGACGAGAGCACCATCCTGAGGTTCCGCCACGTGCTCGAACAGCACCAGCTGGCCGCCCAGATGCTGAAGACCGTCAACGACCTGCTGGGCGCCAAGGGGTTGCTGCTCAGGAGCGGCACGGTGGTGGATGCCACGCTGATCGCAGCCCCGAGCTCCACCAAGAACGCCTCGGGGCAGCGTGATCCCGAGATGAAGCAAAGCCGCAAGGGCCAGCAGTGGTACTTCGGCATGAAGTGCCACATCGGCGTGGATGCCGACTCGGGCCTGGTGCACACCGCGCGCGGCACTGGCGGGCACGTCAACGACGTGGTCGAGGCCGCCAGCCTGCTGCATGGGCACGAGCGCGACGTGTTTGCCGATGCGGGCTACCAGGGTGCGGGCAAACGAGCTGACGCGCCGCCCGGAGTGCAGTGGCACATCGCCATGAAGCCGGGCCAGCGGCGGGCCTTGGACAAGACCGATCCCATCGAAGGGCTGACCGAGCAACTCGAGCGTTTGAAGGCGCGCATCCGGGCCAAGGTGGAACATCCCTTCCGGGTGGTCAAGCGCCAGTTCGGGCATGTGAAGGTGCGCTACCGGGGCCTGGCCAAGAACACGGCGCAGCTGCACACGCTGTTTGCGCTGGCCAACCTGTGGCTGGCGCGCCGCCAACTCCTGGGAGCCGGGGCATAGTGCGCCCGAAATGGGCCTGCGGGGCCGCCACGGCCACCGAATCGGCGGGAGTGTTGGCGCATTGGGGCCGAAGGGGGCATCGCAGACATTCGATTTCGAGTCACTCGGGGCGCAGGCACGGTTCAGGGGGCTTTGTGCAGACCTTCCCTAATTCGTCGATCATGATATCTCCGGAAAATCTTTCTCTCGGGCGACTCCGGGATGCGCTTGTACGGGCAGACGTGAAGTCCGTAGACATCGACGAGAACGGATGTTTGAAAGTCACGGTTCACGACCAAACCATCGTGGTCGCTGTGATTGGGCGTCACCAAGTAAGATTCCTGCGACCGTCGACCGCATCGTCCCGGCACCACGCGAATGAGGGGGCGCTGCTAAGTGCCGCCAACAGCCTTAACTCGGACTTGGCTTTCATGACGGGGGCGTACGTGTCAGAGGAGAGCACCCTCATCTTTACGCACGCCCTCTCCGTGTCGGGCGGGGTTTCGGAGTGGAACGTGGCAATGGCGTTACTGGAGTTCGAGATAGAAGCAGCCATCTTGGATCAGCTCGTGGAGAAGGCCCTCGGAGAGGCAGGTCGATAGTCGGGAGATCGACGGGTGACGTCTAACGCCCGCTCTTCTCGGACATATCGCGGCTATAGGCTGAAGCGGGGCCGGCATGCTGTACCGGAGGCTGTTGCCTCAAAGTGCCGGCCCTTTGTGTGAGTCCCTGCATACACTATCTCGTCCGTTTGACACTCCCAGCCTTTGTTGCACTGGTCATGGCACTCACCGGCGCCTCAGGGGAAGGGGGCCTTTCCGTGCTTGAACGCACCGCAGAGACGTTGCCGTCTCTGTACATGATGTTTGCCTTGCCCCACTGGATCTGGGCGGGCGTGGCGAGTCTCTTTGACGCATCAAGGGAGCGGTGGTGGGTGGCTTCATTGGGCTCCACCTTTTGCTTTGTGCCGTCTGGTTTTTCGTCGCCCAGTCGACCGAATCCCACGCGGCCAGTGGTTGGTTTCTCTACCTGCTTGGGGCCCCGGCTTTCCTGGCAACCGGTGCGCTCGCTGGACGTTTCATCGCGGTAAATCGCACCAACCGACATCGCGCCGCGCCGGCACAAGGACATGGTTCGCTCGCCATCCCAGCCGCGCTGCACCTGCGCGGCGACGCTCGACAGGCCGCGGGCGAACTCCGGGGTCGACTTAAGCACCCGCCACAATCCACTCCGCCGCCCGCTCCGCAATCATCAGGGTCGGCGAATTGGTGTTCCCGCTCGTGATCGTCGGCATGACGCTGGCGTCCACCACGCGCAGGCCGGTGATGCCGCGCACTTTGAGGTGGGGGTCGACGACGGCGGTCGGGTCGCTCTCGCGGCCCATCTTGCAGGTGCCCACGGGGTGGAAGATGGTGGTGGCGATGTCGCCGGCCAGGCGGGCGAGTTCTTCGTCGGACTGGTACTGGGGGCCGGGCTTGATCTCTTCGGGGCGGTAGCGCTGCAGAGC
The DNA here is from genome assembly GCF_026013905.1 of Schlegelella aquatica. Lineage (NCBI taxonomy): Bacteria > Pseudomonadati > Pseudomonadota > Betaproteobacteria > Burkholderiales > Sphaerotilaceae > Caldimonas > Caldimonas aquatica. The sequence goes on along the minus strand of NZ_CP110257.1, from coordinate 3,271,203 downwards.
CGGTTGGGCGACGATGTGGCGCGTGACGCGCAGGGACTCGGCGGCGACTTTGCGGTCCTCGGGGGTGGAGAGGTAGTTGGGCTGGATCGCCGGGGCGTCCTCCCAGCGCGGCGAGCGGATGCGCACGTGTCCGCGGCTGGTGGGGTTGAGGTTGCACACGCTCGCGGTGAAGGCGTTGAAGGGGTGCAGGGGCTCGCCGAAGGCCTCGAGCGACAGCGGCTGCACGTGGTACTCGATGTTGGGCCACTCGTGCTCGGGTGACGAGCGGGTGAAGGCGCCGAGCTGCGAAGGCGCCATGCTCATCGGCCCCGTGCGGCGCCAGGCGTATTCCAGGCCGATGAGCGCCTTGCCCCACCAGCGCGAGGTGAGGGTGTTGAGCGTCTTGACGCCCTGCACCGAGTAAACGGCGCGGATCTGCAGGTGGTCTTGCAGGTTCTCTCCGACGCCGGGCAGCTCGTGCTTGACCTCGATGCCGTGCTCGTGCAGCAGCGCGCCGGGGCCGATGCCCGAGAGTTGCAGGATCTGCGGCGAGCCGATGGCGCCGGCGGCGAGGATGACCTCGCGGGTGGCGCGCACGGTCTCGATGCCGTGGGGCGTGACGACCTCGCAGCCGGTCACGCGCCAGCCGCCGTCGGGCCGGCGCTCCATCACCAGTTGCTTGACCTGCGCGCCGGTCCACAGCTCGAAGTTGGGGCGCGCCATGCACACGGGCCGCAGGAAGGCCTTGGCGGCGTTCCAGCGCCAGCCGGCGCGCTGGTTGACCTCGAAGTAGCCGACGCCCTCGTTGGTGCCCTGGTTGAAGTCGTCGCTCGCAGGCACGCCGGCTTCCTGCGCAGCGCGGGCGAAGGCGTCGAGGATCTCCCAGTGCAGGCGTTGCTTTTCGACGCGCCACTCGCCGCCGTGGCCGTGCGCGGCCTTGAAGGCGTCGCTCTGCTCGGCAATGCGCTCCGGGTCGAGGCGCCAGTGGTTCTCGTGGCGCTTGAAGTAGGGCAGGCAGGCGTCCCAGCGCCAGGCGTCCTCGCCGGTCTCGCGCGCCCAGGCGTCGTAGTCGCGCCTTTGGCCGCGCATGTAGATCATGCCGTTGATGCTGGAGCAGCCGCCCAGCACCTTGCCGCGCGGGTAGCGCAGCTTGCGGCCGTTGAGCCCCGGGTCGGGCTCGGTCCAGTACATCCAGTCGGTGCGGGGGTTGCCGATGCAGTAGAGGTAGCCGACCGGGATGTGGATCCAGTGGTAGTCGTCGGCGCGGCCGGCCTCGAGCAGCAGCACGCGGTGCTCGGGGTGGCGGCTCAGCCGGTTGGCGAGCAGGCAGCCGGCGGTGCCGGCCCCGACGATGATGTAGTCGAAGGTGGGCGCGTCGGCCACGGCGTCTCCTCGTTGTTGTCGGTCTGCGCGGGGCGTGCCGCCACAGCGCCGCGGCCGTCGGGGGCGCGGCAGCACGAGTCTACGCCGGGCGGGGGCGGGTTTCCCATCGCGCAGGCGACACGGCGGGCGCGCCACGGGCGGCGCCGCGCCGATGCCGCCCGCTGCGGGCCTTTGTAACTACGGGTAAACCCTCGAACCTGCGACAATCCAGCGCCATCATGCTCCGCTCGACCGCCTCCTGGGTGCGCCTGTGGCGCCCGCTTGCCGCGATGACGGCCGTCATCGTCGCGTCGAACTTCCTCGTCCAGTTTCCGATCAACGACTGGCTGACCTGGGGTGCCTTCACCTACCCGGTGGCGTTCCTGGCGACGGACCTGACCAACCGCGCCGCCGGCCCGGTGGACGCGCGGCGCGTGGCGTGGGCGGGCTTCGGGCTGGCCGTGGTGCTGTCGCTGGTGCTGGCGCCCCGGCGCATCGCGCTGGCCTCGGGGGCCGCGTTCATCGTCTCGCAGATCCTCGACATCGCCGTCTTCAACCGCTGGCGCCAGCAAAGCTGGTGGAAGGCGCCCTTCATCGGCTCGGTGGTCGCGTCGGTGGTCGACACGCTGCTGTTCTTCTTCCTCGCGTTCGCTGGCACCGAGTTCGACTGGCTGATGCTGGGGGCGGGCGACCTCTCGGCCAAGTGGTTGATGGCGGCGGTGCTGCTCGCGCCCTACCGCGCGATGCTGCCGCGACTCGACCGCTGGGTGCCGGCGCGATGACGGTGGCGGCCACCGCATGCCCCGCGGCGCGCGGCCCGGCTGCGGCGCCTCTTGAAACCCGGCGCGGCGCCCCCACTCTCGGCGCCGCCGACGGGCGGCGCCCGGTGCACGGCCCTCGGCCGAGCCCGTGCGCGCCGTCGCGTCTCAGATCCTGCCCCGGGGGCCCTGCGGGCCCGCTGGCGCTTGTCCACTCCCACTCAGAAGGAGCTCTTGCATCATGAACCGTTCTCGGTCCCTCATCGCCACCTTGCTTGCCACCGCCTTCGTTCTTGGCGGTTGCGCCTCCACCCAGCTCGACCAGCCGGCCGCGGCCCCGACGAGCACCGGCAGCGCCGGCGCGACGGCCGCGCCGCAGTCGCAGGTGACGACGGTCAACACCGGCAACGCCGCAGCCACCGGCCAGGCGGCCGAGAATCTGGCGCGCGCCATCTACTTCGACTTCGACAGCGCGGTCATCAAGGCCGAGCACCAGCCGACCCTCAGCGGCTATGCCAAGCTGCTGTCGAACAGCGAGCAGCGCAAGCTCACGATCGAGGGCCACACCGACGAGCGCGGCAGCATCGAGTACAACCTCGCGCTCGGCCAGCGCCGTGCCGAGTCGGTGCGCAAGGCCCTGGCGCTGCTGGGCGTGAAGGACGCGCAGATGAAGGCCGTGAGCTACGGCGAGGAGCGCCCCGCCGTCGACGGCCACGACGAGGAGGCGTGGTCCAAGAACCGCCGCGCCGAGTTCAAGCTGCGCTGAGGCCCGGCGCCCGGCCGCCCGAAGCCGGGCCGCAACCCCCGCGGGGGGTGGGGCGTACGCCCCGGGGGCAAAGAGGTGCCGCCCGGCGCCCGGCCGCCCGAAGCCGGGCCGCAACCCCCGCGGGGGGTGGGGCGTACGCCCCGGGGGCAAAGAGGTGCCGCCCGGCGCCCGGCCGCCCGAAGCCGGGCCGCAACCCCCGCGGGGGGTGGGGCGTACGCCCCGGGGGCAAAGAGGTGCCGCCCGGCGCCCGGCCGCCCGGCCGAACAAGCCTCTTGCAACGCCGCCTGCGGGCGGCGTTTGCGCCTCCGGCGCCAGTCACTTCACCGGGATCGGCGTGGCGGCCGGCACCGGCACCGCGGTCACGCTGTTCTGCGGCGATCCTTCGATCACCCGCTCGGAATAGGTCAGGTACACGAGCGCGTTGCGCTTGCGGTCGACCATGCGCACGATGCGCAGGCGCTTGAAGAGGATGGACATGCGCTCGCTGAAGACTTCTTCCTGCACGGGCAGCGGCTGCGCGAAGCCGATGGGCCCGACCTGCCGGCAGGCGATCGACGCTTCGGACTTGTCTTCGGCCAGCCCGAGCGCGCCCTTGATGCCGCCCGTGCGTGCGCGCGAGACGTAGCAAGTCACGCCCGACACCTTCGGGTCGTCGTAGGCCTCGACCACGATCTTGTGGTCGGGCCCGATGAACTTGAACACGGTGTCGACGGAGCCGAGCTCCTCGGCCGAGGCGGGCACCGCGGCCGCCCCGAGGGCGCCGGCGAGCGCCGCGGCGGCCGCGGCCCGTGCCGCGCGCCAGCGGGCGGGCTGAAGACGAGATGCGGCCGCTTCGGGCGGGGTGGATGCGTGAGGGTGTGCCATGGCGACAGGATGCCACGGGGGAAGCGTGCCGGACCCGACGTTGCGCCTGCGCGTCTTTCTGCTTAAGATCGGTGCGTTCGATTTACAGAACAGATGGGGGAGAATGTCGAACATCGCTGTCGGTTTGGGGCGGCAGATCCGCCGGGTTCGCGAGCAACGAGGATGGACGCTGTCGGGGTTGGCCGAGCGGTGCGGCATCGCCAAGTCCACCCTTTCCACGCTCGAGGCCGGGGAGGGGAACCCGACCGTCGAGACTTTGTGGACGATCGCGAGCGCTTTGGAGGTCCCGTTCTCGCTCTTGCTGGAGGACGAGGCAAGTCACGGCGCCGGCGCGGCAACCGCCCGCGATCCAGGCTCCGTCGTTCGGCTTGTCGAACGACGGGCGGGCCCCCCCACCATCGAGGTCTACTCGGTCGACTATGCCGCGGGGTACCGCCGCGAAGCGCCGCCGCATCCCGCAGGGGTGCGCGAGCAGGTCACGGTGCTCGAGGGAGCGATGTGGGTGGGCGATCCTCGGCACCCGCGCCTTCTGCGGGCGGGGGAGTCCCACAGCTTCCCTGCCGATCGACCGCACTTGTACGCGGCCTTCGAAGGGCCCAGCAGAGCGCTCGTCCTCGTGCAGTATCCGCAGCGCGAGGCTTTGCAAGGGCCCTTCGTGCTGGCCTTGGATTGGCCGCAACGTGAAGAGGAATGGGAAGGGGTCCGTGCGGCCACCGATCGATTGCTGATCGAGGTGGCGAACGGCATCGGCGCCCGGCTCCTTCGTTTCCGCAACTGCAAGCTGCCCGCCCCACAGGCAGGGCAGAGGCTGGCTGAGCAGATCGTGCAGCGGCGAGACGGCTTTACCTGGCCGGTGTACGCTGTCGCCGGCCACGACGTCGAAGGCCCGTACATCGCTGTCTCGCCGCTGCGCTACACGCGCGCCTTCGCTCGCGCGCAGGGCGATGCGCCGCGCACCTTGCTGACGGAAGCGGTGCAGTGGGCGCGTTGGGCCGAAGCGCCTGGCCGACCTCTGGACGAGGGGACTCGCCGCCAGCTGCGTCGACGGGCGGCGAGCGATTCGTGGATCTTGAGTGCCCTCGCGGCCGAGGTCCTCACGCAGCGTGGAGAGCTGACCCTGCCGAGCCCGCTGCGACAGCGGGCGCGCCGCCGGCTCGCGACCCCGGCTGCGGGGGGCGACGGCGGCTTTTCGAGCCGTATCGACGTCGACGACTACGACGCCTTCGAGTTGTTGCACCCGGCCTACGCTCGCCAAGTGGTGGCCATGGCCGAGGACGTGCAGCAGTTTCTGCCCGCGCACGCGCGAAGCGACGCCCGCAGCGCCTTGGATGTCGGCACCGGGCCGGGTGTGCCGCTGCTGATGTTGCAGGAACTGCTGCCGGCACAACGATTCATTGCCATCGAGCCCGATCCGAAGGCCTTCGCCTACCTTCAGCACAAGCTGCGCGGCCATCCCCACGTGCAGGCGCTGCAGGCGGACTTCCTCGAAGCCGACTTGGCGCCGCAATCCTGCGACCTCATCACGTCCGTCGGCGCCTCGCATCACTTCAATACCGCCTTCATGCTGCAACAGGCGATGCGACTGCTGCGGCCCGGGGGTGTCCTCGTGATCGCCGACGAGTTCCTTCCGCCATTTGCCCAGCTCGCTCAGCGCAACTTGGCCCTGGTGCGGCACCACGCGGCGTATGTGCTGGCCGCCATGGCCTGGATCGGGCGAGAGCCCCTCGGCACACTGCCGCCTGGGGAGTGGGCGGGGTACCGGCGCTTTCAGGATTCGCTTTGTCTGGCTTTGCTCGATGCCGAGGCCGGACGCGAGACCGCCGCGGTCGAACGATGCCGCGAACTCCTCCTCGAGTGGAGGAATACCGGTCTGCCCGAGATGCCCGAGCACCCGGTGGCGGCGTACATGCGGTTTTTCTGCCTCGAGCTGCAGGCGATGGTGGCGGGGTTCGATGACGAGGTCGAGCGCAAGACGCATCCCAAGCGTTTCCTGGAACTGGCGTGTCTGGCCGGCTTCGAGCTGTTACGGCACCGCCGCGTGTTCGCCACCGCGGGCCACGACGATTGGGATGGTGGCACGCACGTCTTCGCCTTGCGCAGGCCCGCCGAGGGGTGAGGGGGCGGCGATGGCGGCACGAAGACCGGCCCCGTTCCTGCGCGGACTCGGCGCGAGCTCGTCGATCGCGATCGGGTACCTGCCGATCGCATTCTCGTTCGGCCTGACCGCGGTGCAGGCCCAGGTGCCGGCCTGGGCGACCGTGCTGATCTCCGCCGTGGTGTTCGCGGGGGGTAGCCAGTTCGTGCTGATCGCCCTGTTGTCGTCGGCAGCGCCCGTGCTCGGAACGGTGGGAGCGGTGTGGCTCATGAACGTGCGGCACCTCTTCTACGGCCCCGCGCTGGCGTCCCGGTTGGGCGCGCCCGCGTGGCGGCTGCCGCGGCCGCTGCTGGCTTTCGGCTTGACCGATGAGGTGTTCGCTGCGGCGGCGGGGCGGTTGCAGGGGCTGCCCGTCGATGAGCGGCAGGCCTGGCTGGTGGGGCTGCAAGCGGGCGCCTATGCGGCCTGGGTGGCGGGCACCCTCCTGGGCGTGCGCTTCGGCGAGCAGCTCGCGGCGGTTTCGCCCGTATTGCGCGAGACCCTCGACTTCGTGCTGCCGGCGCTCTTCTTCGCCCTGCTGCTCGAAGTCGTCCGTCAAACGCCCAAGCAGGCGACCGCGGCCGCGGCGGCGGTGGCGGCGGTGTTGCTGCCCTGGTGGCCGGCGCATGCCGCGATGCTCGCCGGCATGCTGGGCGGGGCGGTGTGGGGAGCGCGAGGCGGCGACCGGGTGCCGGCTTCGGGAGCCGCGGGCGTACCGGGCCGCGACGATGGGCTGGACGACAGGGGACGCCGATGACTGAACGGCTGCTGTGGATCATCGTGGCTTGCGGCATCGGCACCTTCCTGATGCGCCTGTTGCCCTTGTACTGGCGGCCGTCCCCGGTGCCCTCGCCGGCGGCGCGGGCGCTGCGGCGCATGCTCGAAGCGTTGGGACCGGCCGCGATCGCGGCACTGCTCGTCGTCTCGTTGTGGCCCTATGTCGGTCGCGGCTCGGGCACGCTCGGCGCTGCGGGTGCTCTGGCGGGCTTGGCCGGGGTGGCGCTGGCGCGCGGGTGGTGGGGCGGACTGGCGCTGCCCACGCTGTTCGGCGTCGTCTGCCATGGGCTGGTGCGCTGGGCGGGGGCCTGAGCCGTCCCTCGCGCGGTGCCCCGGACGCCGTGCGCTCCTCAGGGGGCAGGAGGTGGCCGTGGTATGTTTCGCGCTGCCCGCTGCCTGCCTCCTGCCGCCTCGCCCGCCATGCGCCCTCCACACCCCCGCCTGCTCGCCGCCGTCGGCGCCGCCCGCCCACCTGTTTTGTGTGGACGGGCCCCGGTGACCTGGCGCGGCGGTCTGGCGGCGTTCGCCCTGGCGCTCGTGGCCGCGCTGCCCGGGCCGGCGCATGCGGGCCAGGTGTTGGTCGCGGTGGCCGCCAACTTCGCAGAGGTCCTGAACGAGCTCAAGCCCGGCTTCGAACGCCGCACGGGCCACACGCTGGTCGCCACCACCGGCTCGACGGGCAAGCTGTACGCCCAGATCAAGGGCGGGGCGCCCTTCCAGGTACTGCTGTCGGCCGATGCGCACACGCCCGAGCGGCTGGAGCGCGAGGGCCTGGGGGTGCCGGGCACCCGCTACACCTACGCGCTGGGCCAGCTCGCGTTGTGGAGCAAGACGCCGGGGCTGTGGGGGGGTGACGCCGTCGCCTACCTGCGCGCGGGACGGCTGCGGCACGTGGCCCTCGCCAACCCTGAGCTGGCGCCCTACGGCGTCGCGGCGCGCGAGACGCTGCAGGCGCTGGGGGTGTGGGACGCGCTGAAGGACAAGGTGGTGATGGGGCAGAACATCGGTCAGACCCATTCGCTCGTGGCCACCGGCGCGGCCGAGGTGGGCTTCGTGGCGCTGTCGGCGCTCAAGGGCCCGCGCCAGGCCGTGGAGGGCAGCGTGTGGGTCGTGCCGGCGCGGCTGCATTCGCCCATCGTGCAGCAGGCGGTGCTGCTCGCCCCCGGGCGCGACGTGCCGGCCGCGCGGGCGCTGCTGCAGTACCTGAAGTCCGACGAGGCGCGCCGCACCATCGAGGCCTGGGGCTACGGGGTCGAGTGAGGCGATGACGCTGCCCGACCTGGCGCCGCTCGTCCTCACGCTCAAGCTGGCGGCCTTGACCACGCTGGTGCTGCTGCTGCTCGGCACGCCGCTGGCATGGTGGCTCGCGCACACGCGCTCGCGCTGGAAGCCTGTGGTGGAGGCCACCACGGCCTTGCCGCTGGTGCTGCCTCCCACCGTGCTGGGCTTCTACTTGCTCGTGCTGCTCAACCCGCAAGCGCCGCTCGGGCGCTGGTGGCTCACGCTCACCGACAGCACGCTCACGTTCTCGTTCGCGGGGCTGGTGGTGGCTTCGGTGATCTATTCGCTGCCCTTCACGGTGCAGCCGTTGCAGGCGGCGTTCGAGGCCGTGGGCCGGCGCCCGCTGGAGGTGGCGGCGACGTTGCGAGCGTCGCCGTTGGACGCCTTCTTCACCGTGGCCACGCCGATGGCTGCGCGCGGCTACCTCACCGCCACCGTGCTCACCTTCGCACACACCATCGGCGAGTTCGGCGTGGTGCTGATGGTGGGCGGCAACATCCCGGGGCAGACGAAAGTCATCTCCATCGCGATCTACGAACACGTGGAGACGATCAACTATCCCGCCGCACACACGCTGTCGGCCGGGCTGCTCGCCTTCTCCTTCCTCGTGCTGCTGTTCGTGTACGTCTGGAACCGGCGCTACCCCGTGCATCTGCGCTGACATGCCCACGCTCCATCTGGCCGCCCAGGCTCACTATCCGGACTTCGCGCTCGACGTGCGCGGCGACTGGCCGCTCGAAGGCATCACCGCGCTGTTCGGCCCGAGCGGCAGCGGCAAGAGCACCCTGCTGCGCGTGATCGCCGGGCTGGAGCCGCGTGCGAGGGGGCGTGTGGCGCTGGACGATGAAGTCTGGCTGGCCGAGCCGCCGGCGCGCCCGGTGCCGGCGCACCGCCGGGGGGTGGGGCTCGTGTTCCAGGAGGCGGGCCTCTTCCCGCACCTCACCGTCGAGGGCAACCTGCGCTATGCCGAGAAGCGCTCGCGCGGCGTCGGCGCCGCTGCCGTGCGCTGGGAGGACGTGGTGCGCGCGCTCGATCTCGCCGGGCTCTTGCACCGCAAACCGGGGTCGCTCTCGGGCGGCGAGCGTCAGCGCGCGGCGCTCGGGCGCACGCTCCTGGCGCGGCCGCGCCTGCTGCTGATGGACGAGCCGCTCGCGGCGCTCGACGCGCGCCGCAAGGCCGAGATCCTGCCCTACATCGAGCAGCTGCCGCGTGCCTTCGGCGTGCCGGTCATCTACATCACGCACGACATCGACGAGGTCACGCGGCTGGCCGACCGGCTGGTGCTGCTGTCGCAAGGGCGGGTGGTGGCGGCCGGCCCCTTGCATGAGCTGCTCGAGCGGCTGGACTTGCAGCCGGCCACCGGTCGCTTCGAGGCGGGCGTGGTGCTCGAGACGCGCGTCGAGCACCACGACGAGCGCTTCCGCCTCACCCACGTGCGCCACGGCGCGCAGGCGCTCGTCGTGCCGATGACCGACGTGCCGGTCGGCACGGTGTTGCGTCTGCGCATCCGCGCGCGCGACGTGGCGCTCGCCGTCGAGCCTCCGCGGGGGCTGAGCATCCGCAACGTACTCGCCGGCACGCTCGCGGCGCTGCACGAGGAGCCGGACACGCCGTTCGCCGAGACGCTGGTGGACATCGGCGGCGCCCGCCTGCGCGCCCGGCTGACCCGCGAGGCCGTGGTGGATCTGGGCCTGACGGTGGGGCAGCCCGTCTATGCGCTCGTCAAGACCATCGCGCTGGACCGCCGGGCGGCCGCCAAAGCCGAATGAACCCCCAGGCCCCAGCCGGCGCGCGCGTCACAGCGCGAGCCTCGCCGCCAGGCCCACCGAGGCGCATGCGGCCAACAGCGGGATCACCCCCACCTTGAAGCGGAACAGCGCGACCGCCGCCGCCACCGCGATGAGCGCCGAGACGGCGTCGAACGGCCCGCCGAAGCCCTGGGGCCACAGCACGTGGTAGGCGAAGAACAGCGCGAGATTGACGATGACGCCGACCACCGCCGCGGTGATGGCCGACAGCGGGGCGGTGAAGCCCAACTTGCCATGCGTGGCCTCCACCAGCGGGCCGCCCGCGAGGATGAACACGAACGACGGCAAGAAGGTGAAGAACGTGACGACGCAGGCCGCCAGCGTGCCGCCGAGGAAAAAGCGGTCCGGCCCCGCCACCTCGGCCAGCCAGCCGCCGACGAAGCCGACGAAGGCCACGACCATGATGAGCGGCCCCGGCGTCGTTTCGCCCAGCGCCAGCCCGTCGATCATCTGCGCGGCCGACAGCCACTGGTGGTGCTCCACCGCGCCCTGGTAGACGTAGGGCAGGACCGCATAGGCCCCGCCGAAGGTGACGAGCGCCGCCTTGGTGAAGAACCACCCCATTTGCGCGAGCGTGGACTGCCAGCCTTGCGTGGCGACCAGCGCGAGCATCGCCGCGCCCCACAGCCCCAGGCCCACCGCCAGCACGCGCAGCAGGCGGGCCCGGGTGAAGCGGGCGTGCGGCGGCGGCGGGGTGTCGTCGTCGATGAGGGCCGGCCCGGCGCTCGGCCCCGCCGCGCCATGCCCGCCGCCGAGTGCGAAGACCCCAGGCGCCCGCTGCGCGCCGAAGTGCCCGATGAGGCCGGCTGCGATGACGATGGCGGGGAAGGGCACGTCCAATGCGAAGATGGCGACGAAAGCCGCGGCCGCGATGCCCCACATCCAGCCGTTCTTGAGCGCCCGCGTGCCGATGCGATGGGCGGCGTGCAGCACCAGCGCCGTGACCGCCGGCTTGATGCCGTAGAAAATCCCGGCCACCACCGGCACGTCACCGAAGCGCAGGTACACCCACGACAGCGCGATCAGGATGGCGAGCGACGGCAGCACGAACAAGGCGCCCGCGACAATGCCGCCCCAGGTGCGGTGCAGCAGCCAACCGATGTAGGTGGCCAGTTGCTGCGCCTCGGGGCCGGGCAGCACCATGCAGTAGTTCAATGCATGCAGGAAGCGCTGCTCGCTGATCCACCGGCGGCGCTCGACCAGCTCGGTGTGCATGATTGCGATCTGCCCGGCCGGCCCGCCGAAACTGATGAAACCGAGCTTGAGCCAGAAGCGCAGGGCTTCGGCGAAGCTGACGGCGGCGGGGGCTGGCCGCGGCGTGGGGGCAGGGGGTGTGTCCGGCATGGCGCGCAGCATACGCGAGCCGCGCCCCGGAAGACGGAACATGGCGACCGCTGGCGAGTCCAATGAGGAGGCCGCCGCCGGCGGGCCGCTTGCGCGCCGCCGCGCCCGCCCGTATGTCCGGTCCCGAGAGGGTGGGGCTTGGTGCGCGGCCGCAGGGGGCCGTTTCTCTGAGGAGGACGACATGGTGCAAATCAAACATTGGCAAGACGCGGTCAACGCCGTGCTGGGTGTGTGGCTGGTGCTCTCGCCCTGGGCCTTGGGCTTCCAGAGCGAGACGACGCCGATGGCCAATGCGGTGATCGTGGGTGCCGCGCTGATCGCGGCCGCGCTGGGCGCCATGCTGGTGCCTCGCGCCTGGGAGGAATGGACCGAGCTGGTCCTGGGCCTGTGGATGATCGTGGCGCCCTGGGTGCTCGGCTTTGCCGCGATGCGTGAGGCGATGCTGGCCTCGACGATCACCGGCGTCGTGGTCGCGGCGCTCGCGTTGTGGACGCTCGCCACCGATCCCGAGTGGGGCGGCTGGTGGCGCCGAGAAGCCCATTGACGGCCGCACGAAGGGTGGCACTGGCCACCCTTCGGTGTTTCAGGCCTGCCCGAGCGCCGGAAAGAGTTTGACCAGCCCGTCGGCCATGATCTCGACGGCCAGGGCCGCGAGGATCAGGCCCATGAGGCGGGTCATGATGTTGATGCCCGTCTGCCCCAGCATGCGGGCGATGCGGCCCGCGGCCGACAAGGCCAGGAAGGCCGCCACGCCGATCACCACGCCGTAGCCCACCAGCACGCCGAGTTCCCACCAGTGACGGGTCTTCTGCGCGTAGATCACCATCGTGGAGATCGTCGCGGGCCCCGTCAGCAGCGGGATGGTGAGCGGCACGACCGCGATGCTCGCGCCGCCATCGGCCTTGGAGGCGCCTTCGGCCACGTCTTCCTTGCGCGTTTCTGCTGGCTGGGCCTGCAGCATCTGCAGCGCGCTGATGAGCAGCAGCATCCCTCCGCCGACCTGGAACGACGCGATCGAGATGCCGAAGAACTCGATGATGCGCAGGCCCGCCAGGGCGCTGATCGCCACCACCAGGAAGGCGGTGAACGAGGCCACGCGGATCGTTCGCAGCCGCTGCTCGCGGCTGAAGCCCTGCGTGAAGTGGATGAAGAACGGCACCACGCCGACCGGATTGACGATGGCCAGCAGCGCGATCAGGGGCTTGATGAGGTCCATGCGGCCACCGTGCAGCGCTCAGCGCCCGCCGCTCACGTCGAGCAAGGCGCCGGTCGTGTAGCTCGCCTGCGGCGACAGCAGCCACACGATCGCCTCGGCCACTTGCTCGGCGGCCCGTGCGTCGCGGTGGTAGTTGACCACCACCCGGTGTCCGAGCCGAGCGCAAAGGCGCGCCGTGTCGGCGCCGATGCCGCGGCTCGCGCCGGTGATGAGCGTGATGGGCGTCGTCATGCGGCGATTGTGCGTGAGTTGTGCGCCAGGTTGTGCGCGAGTTGCGCACGAGTTGCGCGAGCGCCGCACGCCAGGGGCACGGCTCAGGGCAAGTCCCGAAAGCCCGGCACCCGAGCGGTGGCTAGAGTGGCTCATTCGACTGTCGACGAGAACGCCCAAGAAGGAGACACCCGATGAAACGACGCACGCTGCTCGCCGCCGGACTGGCTGGCGGCGCGACGCTCGGCCTGCCGGCCCTGGTACGCGCCCAGGCGATCGAGAAACCGAAGGTCACGATCGCGGTAGGGGGCAAGAACCTGCTGTACTACCTGCCGCTCACGGTGGCCGAGAGCTTGGGCTACTTCAAGGACGAGGGGCTCGAGGCGCAGGTGGTGGACTTCGCCGGGGGCTCGCAGGCCCTGCGCGCCGTGGTGGGTGGCAGTGCGGACGTGGTCTCGGGCGCCTTCGAGCACACGGTCAACATGCAGGCCAAGGGCCAGCGCATGCGCGCGTTCGTGCTGCAGGGACGCGCGCCCCAGATCGTGCTCGCGGTCAACAAGCGCACGATGCCCAACTTCAAGTCCCTGGCCGATCTCAAGGGGCGGAAGATCGGCGTGACCGCTCCCGGCTCGTCGACCAACATCATGGCGAACTTCGTGCTCGCCAAGGCGGGCCTCAAGCCCACCGACGTGAGCTTCATCGGCGTGGGGGCCACCAACGCGGCCATCGCGGCGATCCGCCAGGGCCAGATCGACGCGCTCTCGCACCTCGACCCGGTCATCACCATCCTCGAGCGCGCGGGGGACATCCAGATCGTCACCGACACGCGCATCGTCGCCGAGGCCGACCGCGTGTTCGGCGGGCCGATGCCCGCGGCCTGCCTCTATGCGCCGCAGACCTTCGTCGACCGGCACCCCCACACCGTCCAGGCGCTGACCAATGCCATCGTGCGCGCCGACAAGTGGATCCAGCGCGCCGGCCCGGGCGAGATCATCAAGGTCGTGCCCGAAGGCTTCCTGCTCGGCGACCGGGCGGTCTACATCGATGCGTTCCTCAAGAGCAAGGGGGCCCTGTCGCCGGACGGCATGATCCCCGAGCAGGGGCCCGCCACCGCCCTGCGCGCGCTCGCCAGCGTCGACGAATCCCTCAAGGACGCCCAGCTCGATCTCGCGGCCGTCTACACCAACGAGTTCGTCAAGAAGGCGAACGCAAAGTATCCGAAGGGATGAGCGCCGCCGCCCGGCCGCCCGAAGGCGGCGCTCACCTCCCGCGGGGAGGTGATCACGAAGTGATCGGAGGGTTGTCATGAGCGCCGCCGCCCGGCCGCCCGAAGGCGGCGCTCACCTCCCGCGGGGAGGTGATCACGAAGTGATCGGAGGGTTGTCATGAGCGCCGCCGCCCGGCCGCCCGAAGGCGGCGCTCACCTCCCGCGGGGAGGTGATCACGAAGTGATCGGAGGGTCGTCATGAGCGCCGCCGCCCGGCCGCCCGAAGGCGGCGCTCTTCCTCCCTCGGGGAGGTGGTCACAGAGTGACCGGAGGGCCGACATGGCCGCCGCCGCCCGGCCGCCCGAAGGCGGCGCTCCGGCTCTGTCTTTGCGCGACGTGACCTGCACCTTCGTCGACCGCGAAGACAAGAGCAAGCGTTACACGGCCGTGCGCGACGTCACGCTCGACCTCGCGGCGGGCGAGTTCGTCTCGGTCGTCGGGCCCACCGGATGCGGCAAGAGCACCTTGCTCAACGTCGCGGCCGGGCTGCTGCAGCCCAGCACCGGCAGCGTCGCCGTCTTCGGCGAGCCGCTGGCCGGCATCAACCGGCGCGCCGGCTACATGTTCCAGAGCGACTCGCTGATGCCCTGGCGCACGGCGGCCGAGAACGTCGCCGCGGGGCTCGAGTTCCGGGGCGTGCCCCGGGCCGAGGCCTGTTCGCAGGCCGAGGAATGGCTCAAACGCGTGGGCCTGGGCGGCTTCGGCGACCGCTACCCGCACCAGCTGTCCGGTGGGATGCGCAAGCGCGCCAGCCTGGCACAGACCTTGATCCTCGACCCCGACATCATCCTGATGGACGAGCCCTTCTCGGCACTGGACATCCAGACGCGCCAACTGATGGAGAACGAGTTGCTCGCCTTGTGGAGCTCGGGCACTGCCCGACCGCGGCCCGACCTCGCCAGCGGCGGCCCAGGCCGCAAGGCGGTGCTCTTCATCACGCACGACCTCGACGAAGCGATCGCGCTGAGCGACCGCGTCGTCGTGATGAGCGCGGGCCCCGGCTCGCGGCCCATCGGCGAGTTCCGGATCGACCTGGAGCGCCCGCGCGACGTGGCCGAGGTCCGGGTGGCGCCCCGCTTCATCGAGCTGCACCAGGCCATCTGGGCCGTGCTGCGCGAGGAAGTGCTCAAGGGCTACAAGCAGCAGCTGGCCGCCGCGTGAGCCACAGCCTCGGGAGGTGAGCCGATCCGAAGGGCCGCCCCCGGGCCCGTGGCCCCGTTGCAACGACGAACCGTGTTTCCCCGCACACCGATGTGGTCCTCGATCAAACCCAACCCCCGCAACCTGCGGCTGTGGCAGGCCGGCCTGCTCGTGGCCGTCTTCGCGTTCTGGCACGTGATGACCCAGCCCGGGCTCATCCCGCCATTGCTTTTCGACAACGACCAGCAGGCCGCGTTCTTCTTCGGCGAGCCGCTCAAGATCTTCGCCCGCATCTGGGACTGGTTCTTCGGTGCGGCCGACATCTACGTGCACCTGTGGATCACGCTGCTGGAGACGCTGCTGGCCTTCGGCATCGGCACCGTGTTCGGCCTGGTCATGGGCCTGTGGCTCGCGTTGAGCCCGGTGGCCGCCGCGATCCTCGACCCCTACATCAAGGCGCTGAACTCGATGCCGCGCGTGATCCTGGCGCCGATCTTCGCGGTGTGGTTCGGCCTCGGCGTGGCGAGCAAGGTCGCCCTGGGGGTCACGCTCACGTTCTTCATCGTGTTCTTCAACGTGTATCAGGGCGTGAAGGAGGTGAGCCCGGTGGTGCTCGCCAACGCGAGGATGCTCGGGGCGAGTCAGAAACAGCTGCTGCGCCACGTGTACCTGCCCAGCGCGACGAGCTGGGTCTTCAGCTCCCTGCACACCTCGGTGGGCCTGGCCTTCGTCGGTGCGGTGGTGGGCGAGTATCTCGGCTCCTCGCAAGGCGTGGGCTACCTCATCCTGCAGGCCGAGGGCAGCTTCGACATCAACACCGTGATGGCCGGCATCCTCGTGCTCACCGCGTTCGCGCTCGTGCTCGATGCCGCCGTGGGCCAGGTGGAGCGGCGCCTGATGAAGTGGCAGCCCCGCAGCGGCGAGACCGAAAGGATCTGAACAGGCGGGCGCGGCGGCCGCGCCTCGGGAACGGGGGTTGCTGCCTTTTCGTGCATGACCCCTGCACGGAGGCCCCCCATGGACGACACCTTGCCGACCCCCACCGCCGAGCGCGTGCGCGAAGCGAGCCCCAGCCGCGCGAACGAACGCATCCGCCGCATGACGGAGGCCCACATCGCCTACGCCGCGCGGCAGGGGCCGCAGTACATCGAGGAGCGACTGGCCGAACTCGACCGCGAGTGGGACATCGAGCGGTGTTTGGAGGCGACGGCGGCCTCGTTCAGCCTGATCGGCATGACGCTGGGCGCGACGGTCAACCGCAAGTGGTTCGCGCTGCCCGCGGTGGTCGCGGCCTTCCTGTTGCAGCATGCCATCCAAGGCTGGTGCCCGCCGCTGCCGCTGCTGCGTCGCCTCGGCGTGCGCACGGCCGACGAGATCAACCGCGAGCGCTACGCGCTGAAAGTCCTGCGCGGGGATTTCGCGGACGTTCCTTCGACCGACGTGACGCACAGCGTGGACGAGGTGCTGGGCGCGATCCGCCATTGAAGGGCGCCGTACCGTTGCCGCGAGGGCGCCCCGCAGCGTCACAATCGGGCATGACCCCGACGAGGTGAGCATGCCCAAGGACCACGCGACGATGGAGGACTCGAATCGGTCCTCCAACCCGGACATTCACAGCCTCAGCGACGCGGGCCGTCGGCGTTGGTTGTGCGGCGGCCTCTCGGCCTTGGGGGCCGGGTTGCTCGGCCCGGCGCTCGCCGCCTGCGGCGCCCCCGGTCCACGCGCGTTCTCCACGCGCGGGGCCTTGGGCTTTCAGTCGGTCCCGCCTTCGCGAGCCGACACCATCGTGGTGCCACCCGGCTACGTCGCACAGGTCATCGCCTCGTGGGGCGAGCCGGTGGGCATCGCCGGGCAGATGCCGCCCTTCAAGCCCGATGCGAGCAACACCGCCGAGGATCAGGCGCTGCAACTGGGCATGCACCACGACGGCATCCACTACTACCCGCTCGACGGCAGTCGCCGCGGCCTGCTCGCGATGAACCACGAGTACACCGACGACGGCCTGCTGCATCCGGACGGCATGCAGCCCTGGACGCCGGAGAAGGTGCGCAAGTCGCAGGCCGCCCACGGCGTGTCGGTGATCGAGGTCGAGCGCCTGCCCGACGGCCGCTGGCAGATGGTGAGACCCTCGCGGTACGCGCGCCGCATCACCGTGCACACCCCGATCGCGATCGCGGGCCCGGCAGCCGGCCACCCGTTGATGCGCACCGCCGCCGACCCGCTGGGCGAGCGGGTCCTGGGCACGTTGAACAACTGCGCGAGCGGGCGCACGCCCTGGGGCACCTACCTCACGGGCGAGGAGAATTTCATCGGGTACTTCAGCGGGCCAAAGACGCCCGATGAGCACGCGCGGCGCTGGGGGCTGCGCCCCGGCAGCTGGTACCGCTGGCACGAGCACGACGAGCGGTTCGACGCCGAGAAGCACCCCCACGAGCCGAACCGCTTCGGCTGGATCGTCGAGATCGACCCGCTGGATCCGACCTCCACGCCCGTCAAGCGCACCGCGCTCGGCCGGGCGGCGCACGAGGGCGCGTGGGTGGCGGTGACCCGCGATGGGCGGGCGGTCGTCTACTCCGGCGAGGACGCCCGCTTCGAGTACATCTACAAGTTCGTCTCGCGCGACCCCATCCGCCCCGGCGGTGCGCGCGCCAATCGCGAGCTGCTGGACCACGGCACCTTGTATGTGGCGCGTTTCGACGCCGATGGCCGTGGCCGCTGGTTGCCGCTCCTGCACGGCACCGGCCCACTCACGGCCGCCCACGGCTTTGCCGACCAGGGCGAGGTGCTCATCAAGACCCGCCAGGCGGCCGACCTGCTCGGCGCGACCAAGATGGACCGCCCCGAGTGGCTCGCGATCGACCCGCTTTCCGGCGAGGTCTACTGCACCCTCACCAACAACTCGCGTCGGGGGCAGCCCGGCCACCCCGATGTGGACGCCGCCAACCCGCGAGCCGGCAACGTGATGGGGCACATCATCCGCTGGAAGGAGGCGGGCGACTTCGACGCCACCTCGTTCACATGGGACCACCTCGTGCTGGCCGGCGACCCGGCCAACGAGCGGCCCGAGGCGCGGGGCAACATCCTGGGCGACCTCTTCGCGTGTCCCGATGGCATCGCCTTCGACAGCCGCGGGGTGCTGTGGATCCAGACCGACGCGCACGCCTCGCAGTTGCACCGCGGAGAGTTCGCGCGCTTCGGCAACAACCAGCTGCTGGCCTGTGACGTCGCGACGGGCGAGGTGCGCCGTTTCCTCACCGGCCCGGTGAACTGCGAGATCACCGGCCTCACGTTCACGCCCGACCTGCGCACGATGTTCCTGAACGTGCAGCACCCCGGCGAGTCCCCCTCGGACCGCAGCGATCCGGCCGACCCCACGCGCTACTCGCGCTGGCCCGACGGAGGGCGTCCGCGCTCGTCCACCGTGGTGGTCCGCCGCGCGGACGGGGGCGTCATCGGGACGTGACGGCAGGACGCGACTTGGGGTGGCGCGCGCAGGCTCGCTACGCCCTCGGCGCGCGCCACCCGGCGCCGTTCACTTCGCGGTGGGCATCACGAACTCGGCGCCCTTGGGCGTGCTCTCGGGCCAGCGCTGCATCACCGACTTCTGCTTGGTGTAGAAGCGCACGCCTTCTTCGCCATAGGCATGCATGTCGCCGAACAGCGAGCGCTTCCAGCCGCCGAAACCGTGCCACGCCATCGGCACCGGGATCGGCACGTTGATGCCGACCATGCCCACCTCGATGCGGCGCGCGAACTCGCGTGCGATGTGGCCGTCGCGCGTGAAGCAGGCGACGCCGTTGCCGTACTCGTGCGCGTTGACCAGCTCGACCGCCTCGGCGAAGTCCTTCACGCGCACGCACGAGAGCACGGGGCCGAAGATCTCCTCGCGGTAGATGCGCATCTCGGGGGTCACGTGGTCGAACAGCGTGCCGCCCAGCCAGAAGCCGCCCTCATGGCCCGGCACCCGGTAGCCGCGCCCGTCCACGACGAGCGTGGCGCCGCTGGCCACACCGTCCTCGATGTAGCCGCAGATGCGGTCGAGCGCCTGCCGCGTGACGATCGGGCCCATCTCGGCGTCCAGTTCCATGCCGTTCTTGATCTTGAGCGCCTTGGCGCGCTCGGCCAGGCGCGGCACGAGCTTGTCGGCCACGTCGCCCACCAGCACCGCCACGCTGATGGCCATGCAGCGCTCGCCGGCGGAGCCGTAGGCCGCGCCCACCAGCGCATCGACCGCCTGGTCCAGGTCCGCGTCGGGCATCACGACCATGTGGTTCTTGGCGCCGCCCAGCGCCTGCACCCGCTTGCCGAAATGCGCGCCGCGCTCGTAGATGTAGTGCGCGATGGGCGTCGAGCCGACGAAGCTCACCGCCTTCACGTCCGGGTGCTCCAGCAGCGCATCGACGGCGACCTTGTCGCCCTGCACGACGTTGAAGACCCCATCGGGCAAGCCGGCCTGCTTCAGCAACTCGGCCATGAAGAGCGAGGGCGACGGGTCGCGCTCGCTGGGCTTGAGCACGAAGGTGTTGCCGCAGGCGATCGCGACCGGGAACATCCAGCACGGCACCATGCACGGGAAGTTGAACGGCGTGATGCCGGCCACCACGCCCAGCGGCTGGCGCATCGTCCAGTTGTCGATGCCGGTCGACACCTGCTCGGTGTAGTCGCCCTTGAGCAGTTGCGGGATGCCGCAAGCGAACTCCACGATCTCGATGCCGCGCGTGACTTCGCCCTGCGCGTCGGTGAACACCTTGCCGTGCTCGGCGGTGATCATCGCGGCCAGGGTGTCGCGGTGCTGGTTCAGCAGTTCGAGGAACTTGAACATCACCCGTGCACGGCGGATCGGGGGCGTCTGCGCCCAGCCGGGCAGCGCCTCCTTCGCAGCGGCCACCGCCGCCTGCACGTCCTCGGGCTCGGCCAGCACCACCTGCCGGGCCACCGCGCCGGTGGCGGGGTTGTAGACGTCCTGGCGGCGCAGGGCGCGCCCGGCGGTCGCCTGTCCCGCGATCCAGTGGCCCACCTCGGCCTTCAGGCCGACTTCCATGCGTTCGGCAGCGCCCATGTCGTCTCCTCGGTGCAATGCGTGCGATTCGACCAGTCTAGGCAGCGGTGGCCCGTGCGCCAAGGTCGATCGACTGACATCATTGTTCAGTTCGGTGAACAATCGACGCCATGTTTCGCCCACGGGCCAGGCCGGTGGGACGAGGGGCTTTGTATCTTTGCCCCCGGGGCTGGCGCACTGCCCCCCAGGGGGTGTCGGCCCGGCTTCGGGCGGCCGGCCGCCGGGCCTCATGAGGGACACGACGATGGGCGATGCACGCATCGAGGGGTTGTGGGCGCACGTCCATGCGCTGGGCGAGCTCGCGCGACAGGGCAGCTACACCGGCGCCGCGCGGCGGCTGGGCATCTCCAAGGCGGCGATGAGCCAGCGCATTGCCGAGCTCGAGCGGGCCGCCGGTGTGCCGCTCGTGCAGCGCACCACGCGCTCGGTGCGGCTCACCGAAGCGGGCCAGCAGCTCGTGGAGGCCACGCGCGAGGCTTATGAGCAGATCGAGCGCAGCTTCGCCAGCGTACGCGACCTCGCCGGCGAGCCGCGCGGGATCGTGCGCATCACCGCGCCGGTCGCGCTCGGGCGGCAGCAGATCGTGCCGCGCCTGGCGGACTTCCTGCGGCGCTACCCGCAGGTGCGCGTCGAGATGGACCTGTCCGACCGGCTCGTCTCGCTGGCGCAGGAGGGCTTCGATCTCGCGATCCGCCATACCGCGAGCCCGCCCGACACTCACGTGGCCTGGGCCCTGTGCGAGACGCGCTCCTGGCTGGTGGCCAGCCGCGCCTACCTGCGCCGGCGCGGCGAGCCCACCCACCCGCGCGAGCTCGAGGCGCACGACTGCCTCGCGTACCCGCGCCCAGGCGCCGCGCCGGCGTGGAGCTTCGAGGCCCGCGACGGCACCCGGGTCACGGTGCCGGTGCGGGGCAGCTTCGCGGCCAACAACAGCGAGGTGCTGCGCGAAGCGGCGTTGCAGGGGCTGGGGCTCGCCGTGCTGCCCGATTTCAGCGCGCAACAGGCGCTGCAAGCAGGCCGCCTGCGCGCCGTGCTGCCCCGGTGGCGACCGGTGGGCGCGTTCGGTGAGCGCATCTACGCGATCCGCCCCTACAGTCCGGTCGTGCCCCGGGCCGTGCAGGCGCTCGTGGCCCATCTGCGCGAGTCCTTGCAGGGCGGCTTCGTGTGAGGGGGAGCAAAAAAACACCCGCCGGGAGGCGGGTGGCAAGTCCAGTCAAGGACGTCGTTGGGAGAGGTGAGCGCCGCGCACGGCGGGGCTGCGGCGCTGATCGGGCGCCGGCCCGCGGCCTTCGAGCCGCAGACGGGCGGTATGTCTGTTCACAGCTTGAGAAGGACTGTAACCCCCGCCGCGCTGCGCCCCTATCCCCCGGATAGGGGACAAGGAACACGGCATCGTTTACACGCGTTCCGTTTAGAGCGCCATACCGTCCTGCGGGGACTTCGGCCTGCGGCCGCGCGCGGCGTGTGGCACCATGCGCGGCGCCGAGCCCGTCCGAGGGGCGCTGCACGCGCATCATCGGCTTGACGTGAGTCAAGACCGGCCAGCACCCGGTCGGCGAAGCTCGGCTTGTTTGCACACGACAGGAGTGACGATGAAGATCTTGATTGCGGTGGACGGCAGTCCCTTCACCAAGCGCATGCTGGGCTATGTGGCCGCGCACGACGAACTGTTCGGTCCGGCGCACGAGTACACGCTGCTCACCGCCGTGCCGGCCGTGCCCCCCCGCGCGGCCGCCGTCATCGACAAGCAAACACTGGCCGAGTACTACGCCGACGAGGCCGAGAAGGTCCTCAAGCCGGTGCGTACGTTCTTCGAGAAGCAGGGCCTGAAGGCCAAGACGAGCTTCAAGGTGGGCCATCCCGCCGAGGTCATCACCAAGGCCGCGACCACCGGCAAGTTCGAGCTGCTCGTCATGGGCTCGCACGGCCACAACGCGCTGGGCAACCTGGTGCTCGGTTCCGTCGCCACCAAGGTGCTGGCCGACTGCAAGACGCCGGTGCTCCTGATCCGCTGATCCCGCCCGCCCGGCCAGTTCAAGGCCGGGCCGTTCCCTCTCGAGCGGCCCCGCCGGCCGGGCCGCTTTCCGCTTTGGCTTTGTCTTGACGACGCTTCGGGCTCCGGCCCTCCGTCGCTCAGGCCGCTGCGGGCTTGCGCGGCCCACCGCACAGGCCATGGAAGCAGGTGGCCAGCAGGTGGCGGATGATCTCGTCGTCGCTGTACTGGCCGCCCGCCTTCAGCAGGCTCAGCACCGGATCGCAGGCCCGCGCGAACAGCGTGTACAGCACCACCTCCGCCGGCAATGCCGGGTCGATGAGGCCCGAGGCCTGCGCCTCGGCGATCCACCGCCCGAGCCGCTCGCTCACTTCCACCAGCCGGTCCATGTAGTCGCGGTTCGCCAGCAGCGCCTGCCGCAGCGACGAGTTCTGAGCCGGCAACGAGGGCATCTCGCCGGCCAGTTGGACTTCCATCGTCCAGCGCACGACCGCCTGCAACTGCTCCAGCGGCCCCACGTCCGCCCGCGCCTGGCGCTCGTCGAGGAACGCCAGCGCGCGGTCGAGCACGCGGATCATCGCTGCGGCGGCCAGCTCCTCCTTCGAGGTGAAGTGCTTGTACAGGCTCGCCTTCGCAATGCCCACCTCGGCGGCGACCTCGTCCACCGTCATCAGGTCGAAGCCCTTCTCGGCCAACAGGCGGTTGACCGCCGCGAGGATCGCATCCTCGCGGGCGCGCAGCATCTGTTCGCGGAAGGACAAGCGGGCCATGCCCCATTCTAGGCATCCCCGCCGCAAGTTGAACGTTTTCGTTCCATCGAGTACGAAGTAGTCGTGAAACAACCATGGAGTTTACGTGCTGAACCGATGAGTCTATATTGGTCCCACGGTCGCGCAGGCGGCCGCAAGACGGCAGCCGCTCATGCCCCGCGCGGCTGCGGGCAGGGGCCGCGTCGCACCTGCCGGCCTCGAGCCGAAACCGCGGGGTCTGACTCAGCAGGAAAGCACAGATGAAACTCAAGTCATGGTTCGCCGCGGCTGCCCTGGGTGCCGGCCTGGTCTCGGGCGCCTGGGCCAAGGACATCGTGGACGCGGCGGTCGCCGCCGGCTCGTTCAAGACGCTGGTGAGTGCGGTGCAGGCCGCCGGGCTGGTCGACACGCTCAAGGGGCGGGGGCCCTACACGGTGTTCGCGCCCACGGACGAAGCGTTTGCCAAGGTGCCGAAGGAGCAGCTCGATGCGCTGCTGAAAGACAAGGACCGCCTGCGCGCGGTGCTCACCTACCACGTCGTGCCGGGCAAGGTCATGGCGCAGGACGTCAAGCCGGGCAAGGTGAAGACGGTGCAGGGGCAGGAGCTGACGCTCACGACCGAAGGCGGCGTCAAGGTCGATGCGGCGCGCGTCGTGCAAGCCGACGTGATGGCGGACAACGGGGTCATCCACGCCATCGACACCGTCGTGATGCCGCGCTGACGCCGCGGCGCGCCGCCTGCCTTCAGACGGGCGGGTGGCGGTCCAGCGGCGCGGGGCGCGTCTCGGCGTGGCCTCCGTCGTCGCCTTGCGGCACGAGCCAGCCGGCCTGCTCGTCGGGCAGGCTGGCTTCCAACCCCAGCTCGGTGCCCAGGTCGGCGGCGTCCGGCGGCTGCGCAGGGGCGGGATCGCGATGCATCCAGGGCTGCATCCAGGCCGGGAGTGAGAAGCTGGCCATGAGACACCTCGGGCATATCGGTTCTCGGGTATCGACAGTGTGCGGGCGGCCGAGGATGCGCGATATCCCGAATTGGAGGGACTCTGCGGCCCATCTGGCCCCGGGGTCGCGGGGGAGGGGGCGGGGGCAAGCCCGCACGGATGCAACAAAGCTCTTGCGCCCCACCCCCCGCGGGGGTCACGGCCGGGCTCCGGGCGGCCGAGCGCCGGGCCTTAGAGATCCCGTTGCACCCCGGCCACGCCGGCGACCGCGGCGAATGCCGCCTGCGTGCGCAACTTCGCCTGCGGCAGAACCGGGAACTCGGTGGCCCGGAAGGTGCAATGCACCGCCTGCGGTCGCACGTCCAAGAGCGCATAGCCGCGCTCGTCGCCCCGGGCGTGGACGAGGTCGGGGTTGGCCGCGCGGATCAGCGCCATCGCCATCTCGGGCAGGCCGCGCGTGGTGATCGAGCTCGTGACGAATTCGCTCGCGACGATGGGGGTGCGGTCGTCGTTCGGCACCAGGCGCAACTGGGCCGCCACGTGGCGATGCACGTCGCCTCCGAGGGTCACCACGTCGCGCACGCCCGCCTCGTGCAGGCCGCGCAGCAAGCGCTCGCGCGCCCTCGGGTAGCCGTCCCAGGCGTCGCTGTAGACGCTGCGTCCCAACGGTGTGTCGATGCCCCAGGAGCTGATCTGGCTGGCTTGGCCCAGCAGCTTCCAGCGCCGCGTGCTGCCGGCCAGGCCCTGCATCAGCCACGCCTCCTGCGCGTGCCCCAAGACGGTGCGGCCCTCGTCGGCCAACTCGTCGCAGTAGGTGAGCACGCGCCCGCCCAGGTCGCCCTCGGCTCGGGGACAGGCCTGCGGGCTGCGGTACTGGCGGCCGTCCAGCGTCCACAGCTCGGCCAGGCGCCCCCAGACGAAGCGCTCGTGGATGCGCATCGACGCGCCTTGCGGTGCCATCGAGGGCGACACGGGCAGGTGTTCGAAGTACGCCTTGTAGGCCGCGGCGCGCCGGCGCAAGAAGGCGTGCGGGTTCTCGCCCAGCCAGGAGGTGTCGCTCGCGTAGTCGTTCTCGACCTCGTGGTCGTCCCAGGTCAGCACCCAGGGGTGCGCCGCGTGAGCGGCCTGCAGATCCGGATCGAGCTTGTACAGGGCATGCCGCCGGCGGAACATCTCCAGCCGCGTGGGCACGGGCCCGCCGTGCGAGCGCAGCTTGTAGCGCGGGTTGCTCGACTCGTAGATGTAGTCGCCGACGAAGAGCACGAAGTCCAGGTCCTGGGCAGCGATCTCGCGGTGCGCCGCGTAGTGGCCCTGCTCGTAATGCTGGCACGACGCCAGCGCGATCCGCAGGTGCGGGACGTCCGCGTCCTCCGGGGGCGCGGTGCGCGTGCGTCCCGTGCGGCTCCAGGCGTCGCCGCTGCGAAAGCGGTAGTGATACACGCGGCCCGGCGTCAGCCCCGTCACCTCCACGTGCACGCTGTGCGCGTGTTCGGGGCGCGCCAGCACCTCGCCGCGCCGCACCACTCGCGCGAAGGACTCGTCCTCGGCCACCTCCCAGTGCACCCCGTGCGCCTCGGGGGGCATCCCGCCGTCCCGCTCCAGCGGGCGCGGCGCCAGCCGCGTCCACAGCACGACCGACTCCGGCCGTGGCATGCCGCTGGCCACGCCCAGCGTGAAGGGCTCGTGGGCCCAGCGCGGCTCGTCCACCGCCCGCCGCGCCAAGGGCGCCGTGGACGAGCCGAACAGGCTGCCCAGCGCCAGGGCCGCAGCACTGCGGCCGAGCGAGCGGAGGAAGTGGCGGCGATCCAGCGGCATGGAGCGGGGGCGGGCGGCGGCGTCTGGGATGGATTGTGAAGCCAAGCCGGCGGTTGCTGCGCCAGGGCCGGCCGCCCCGGCGGGCCGCGCCGCCTCAGCGATGCCCGCGGATCGCGGCCACGATGCCCAGCGTGAAGAGCGCGGCCGCCGCCAGCTCGAGGCCCGTCGGCCAGCGCTGCTCGTAGGCGAAGCCGTAGGCCAACGCGAAGAGCGTCTCGCTGACGATGAGCTGCCCGGCGAGCGACGTGGGCAGGCGCTGGCTGGCCAGGTTCCACAGCCAGGTCGCCAGCCACGAGGCCCCCAGCCCCATCGCCAGCGAGATGGCGAGAAACAGCGGCCACTGAGCGGCCCGCAGCAGCTCGGTGTCGGCAGGATGCCCCGGCATCCAGGCCACCACCGGCAGCAGCCCGAGGACGGTGGCCACGCCGAGCAGGTTGGTCCACACCGCGTTGGGCAGCTCGGGGTGGCGCTGCAGCCACCGCGCGTTGAGCCAGGCATAGGCCGTCCAGCAGGCGAGCGCGGCGACGGCGCAGGCGAGCCCGGTGGCAAAGCCTTCGCCCGCGCCGGCGCGCGTCGTGCCCCAATGCATCAGCACGAGCCCCGCGAGCGTGCAGGCGGCCCCCGGCGCCAGACGCACGAGCCTGAGCCCCGGCGGGCGGCCGATCACGAGCAGCCACAGCGGGATGGTCCCGATGATGAGCCCCGTGAGGGCGGTGCCGGCGCCCCGCACGGCGGCCACCACCAGCAGGTAGTACAAGCTGTTGCCCAGCCATCCGAGCGCGAGCGCGGCCAGCCACACCCGCGCACGCAGGTGCGCGCGGGTGGTGCGCCAGCTCCATGCCATCGCGGCGACCGCGATCGCTCCATAGGCGAGGTAGCGGCCGACCGTCACCTCCATCCCGGTGTAGGCCGGCACCAGCCGCGGCAGGACGAAGACGAGACCCCACAGCGCCCCCGCCGCGAGCCCGGCGGCGATGCCGGCACCGAGGGAGCCCGGGCGCCCGGCCAGGGACGAGACGGTCGATACGTTCATGTCTGCATTCTCGCGTGGCGGCGGGGCGCCGATCACGCGCCGGGTGCTGGGCGAGCCGCCACGCCATGCTGGTGCGGCCCCACGGTGCCGCTCACTCGCTCCGGTCTTCGGCTTCCAGCGGGAGGAGGGCGCCCCGCGCGCCTTCGATCAGCGCGTCGCCGATGCGGCTGATGAGCGCGGCGCGTTCGCCCGGCCGGCGTTCGTCGCCCAGCTTCCAGCGGTGCCAGTAGAGGGCGACCTGCACGGTGACCTCGGGACACAGCGGGACGAGCTCGCCGCGCTCCAGCCATGCGCGCACCTGCAGCAGCGGCACCACGCCGACCCCCCAGCCCATGCGGGCCGCACGGGCGTAGGCCTCCGACGACGGCACGAAGCGCTCGCGCAGCCGCGGCTGGCGCACCCCGAAGGCGCGCGACACCCATTGCCTTTGCATGTCGTCCTTGCGGTTGAAGACGAGGAAGGGCACGCGCGAGAAGTTGCCCCGGTGCAGGCCGTCGGGCAGGTGGCGGGCCACGAACCCGGGGCTGGCGACGGCGACGTAGGGCATCACGCCCAACGGCGCCACCCAGCAGCCGCGCAGCGCCTGGCGCACCGTGGTCACGCAACCCAGCACGGCGCCTTGGCGCAGCCAGTCGTGCGTGAAGTCCTGGTCGTCCACCACCAGCTCGAGCGACACCCCTTCCTGCACCAGCGGGTCGAGTGCCGGCAGCACCCAGGTGGCCAGGCTGTCCGCATTGACGGCGATGGGCAGGCGCTCGTCGGGTCGAGCGGTCGCCTCCAGCTCGCGCGCGGCGTCGGCCCGCAGCGCCTGCCATTGCCGCGCATAGCGCAGCAGCACCTTGCCGGGCTCGGTGAGCCGCGGCGGGCGCGAGCGCACCACCAGCAGCTGCCCGACCTCGGCCTCGAGCGCGCGCAGCCGCTGCGAGACGGCCGACTGCGTGATCGCCAGCCGCTGCGCCGCCCGCTCGAAGCTGCCCTCGTCCACCAGGGCGGCGAGGCACTCGAGGGCGGCGGGGTCCAGCGTTTTCATAAGCATCGCTAATGTAATGCGAAGAATATTCATCGTCCTTCACGGCGAAGCACGGCCGCACAACAATCGCGGGATGGATGCCGCCTTCCCGACCGTCGATGCCGCCGTCGGCCCCGCCGCCTTGCAGGGCCTGCTGGCGATGGGCGGGCTCATCGTCGCGATCGGCGCCCAGAACGCGCTGGTGCTGCGCCAGGGGCTGGCGCGCTCGCACGTGGGGGTGGTCGTCGCGGTGTGCACGCTGTCCGACTGGTGGCTGACGGCCGCGGGCGTGTACGGGCTGGGCCGGCTGATCGCCGACTCGCCGCTCGCGCTGCAGGCGGTGCGCTTCGGCGGCGCGGCGTTCCTGGCGCTGTACGCCGCGCGCGCCGCCCGCCGGGCCTGGCAGGGAGCGGCGGCCGGGCTGGTGGCGGCGGGCCCGGCCGAGCGCCTGGGCCCGACCGTGGCGGCTGTGCTGGCGATGACCTATCTCAACCCCCACGTCTACCTGGACACGGTGGTGCTGATGGGCACGCTGGGCGCCCAGCACGATGGGCTGGCGAGGCTGGCCTTCGTCGGCGGCGCGGGAGCGGCATCGGCGCTGTGGTTCTCGACCCTGGGCTTCGGCGCCGCGGCGGCGGCGCGCTGGCTGCGGCGTCCGCAGGTCTGGCGCGCGATAGACGCGGTCGTGGCCGGGGTCATGGCGTGGATGGCTGTGCAACTGGCGGCCAAACCTTTACCTTGAGGGCCACCGCCGCCACCGCGGCGGCCCTCACCTTGCGAACGCTCACGAGGAGTTCGTCATGCGAGTCAACGTTCTGGGCGCCGGCATCATCGGCGTCGCCACCGCCTGGTACCTGCGGCAGTCCGGCCACGAGGTCACCGTGGTCGACCGGCAGCCGGACGCGGCGCTGGAGACCAGCTTCGCCAACGGGGCGCAGATCTCGGTGAGCTTCTGCGAGCCATGGGCCAGCGCCGAGGCACCGATCAAGGTGCTCAAGTGGCTGATGCACGACGACTCGCCGCTGCTGTTCCGTCCCAGGCTGGACCCGCAGCAGTGGCGCTGGGGCCTGAGCTTCCTCACCCAGTGCACCGACGCGGCGTTCGAGCGCAACGTGCGGCAGCTCGTGGCCCTGGGCCGCTACAGCCACGAGTCGCTCAAGGAGCTGGTCGCCCAAACGGGCATCGAGTACCACCGCCTGGAGCGCGGCATCTTGCACTTCTTCTCCAGCCAGAAGGATTTCGAGGCCGGGGCCGAGGCGGCCGAGCTGATGCGCCGCTACGGCGTGGACCGGCGCATCCTGTCGCGCGAGGAGGTGCTGGCCGTCGAGCCGGCACTCACCGGCTTCGCCGGGCGCATCGCGGGCGGCACCTACACGCCCACCGACGAGTCGGGCGACGCGCGGGTGTTCACGCAGGAGCTGGCGCGGCGCTGCGCCCAGGCGGGCGTGGAGTTCCTCTACGAGCACGACGTGCTGGGCTTCGGGCTGGAAGGCGGCCGGGTGGGCTCGGTCCAGGTGCAGGACCGGCGCACCGGCCGTCGCCGCGCGCTGAAGGCCGACGCGCATGTGGCCGCGCTCGGCTCGTACACGGCCCCGCTGCTGCGCCCGCTCGGCATCTCGCTGAACATCTACCCCGCCAAGGGCTACTCGGCCACCTTGCGCCTGAAGCATCCCGAGCGGGCGAGCGTGGTCAGCATGATCGACGATGCGCGCAAGATCGCGATCTCGCGCCTGGGCGACGAGATCCGCATCGCAGGCACCGCCGAGCTGGCCGGCTACGACACCCGGCTCGACACGCCGACGGCCCGCGTGCGCTGCCAGGCGCTCCTGCGCCGCTACGACGAAGTCTTCCCCGGCGTCGCGGACACCTCCGAGCCCCACTTCTGGACCGGCCTGCGGCCCAGCACCCCGAACAACATCCCCTACATCGGGCGCAGCCGCATCCCCAACCTGTGGGTCAACGCCGGCCACGGTACGCTGGGCTGGACGCACGGCGCGGGCTCCGGCCGCGCGCTGGCCGAGCTGATGAGCGGCCGCCGCCCGGCGATCGACTTCGGCTTCTACGGCGAGCCGGCCGGCCGCTCGACGCTCGCCCCGCGTGCACAGACGGCCTGACCGAGGGCACCTGACAAAACAGGCAGTTACCGCGGCCGTGCTGCACCGCGACAATCATCCGCAGTAGCAATCGCTGTCATCGCCGCGCCCTTCGGGGCCGGCGCCCGCACCCTTCAGGGAGGGCCTTCGTGGGCAAAGAGCCCCGGTCCGCGCAAGCGGACCGGGCGTTCTATCCGTCCTCGGTCCTTCTCGGTCCAGGTTCTTCTCGGTCCTCGGTTCTTCTCGGCCCGCATCCGCGGGTTCGCGGCTACGCCCGGGCAGGTCGCAGCGCAGCCTCCCGGCGCCGGGCGGCCGCCTCACGCACCTGTTGCAGCATCCACCGGTACGCCGGGTGCCGGTCGTGGCGTTGGTGCCACAGCACCTCCACATGCACGCCTTGCAGCGAGAGGGGCAGGGGCCGCGTGACGAGCTCGCCCTCGAAGCCGGTGGCCGGCACGAACTGCCGGGGCAGCACCGTGAGCAGGTCCGATTGCGTCACCACCCGGCCCGCGGTGAAGAACTGGTTGACGGTCAGCACGACCCGGCGCGTGCGGTTGAGGGCGGCCAGCGCCTGGTCGACGAACCCATGCGCTCTGCCCGAAAAGCTCACCAGCAGGTGATGCGCGGCGCAGAACTCGTCGAGCGTGAGGACCCGCTTCGCCAGCGGGTGGTCCTTGCGCATCACGCACACGTACTCGTCGTCCCACAACCGTTCGTGGTGCAGCGGCGCTCCGTGGCCTTCGTGAGAGAGCGCGGCCACCGCGTCGGGGAAGTACCCCACCGCGAAGTCCGCCTCGTTGCGCTCCAACAGGGCCCGCGGGTCGCGCGTGGTCAGCGGCAGCACCCGCAGATTGGTGAGCGCTTGCTCTCGTTCTATCGCCGAAATCAAGTGGGGCAGGAGCGTCGCAGCGGTCGCATCGGCCATCGCCAGGCGGAACGTCGCGGCGTTCTGCCGGGGGTCGAAGGCCGACGGGTCCAGGGCGGCGCGCAGTTCGTCCAGGGCGGCCCGCACATGCGGCCACAGCGCCTCGGCCCGCGGGGTCGGCCGCACGCCGGAGGCGGTGCGCACCACCAGCTCGTCGCCGATCGCCTCGCGCAGCCGGCGCAGCGCGTTGCTGACCGCGGGCTGGGTCATCGCCAGGCGCTGCGCAGCGCGCGTGAGGTTGCGCTCGGCCATCACCTGGTCGAAGACGCGCAGCAGGTTCAGGTCCAGCGTGCGGAAGTTCACGGCGGGTCGGGCGAGCCTTGCGGCATCACGGCGGTGAATGCCCGAGATTCGCAGAATTCATTGGCGTCATACCTAGGGTAAACCCTAAACTTCCGGTCATCGAGATACGGGTGCCTTCGTACCCATTGCCAAGGAGCAAGTGATGACCGCCACCACCGTTGACTTCCAAGTCGCCCGTCGCGCCGGGGCTCCGCGTGGCGCTGCTGTGCTGGGTGATGCCGCGGCACGCCTGCTGAAGGCCGCGGGGGCCTGGCTGCGGTCGCTGCGCGCAGGCGATCCGTATGCCGATCGCGAGGCGCTGCTGCAACTCGCCCGCTCCTACGAGCGCAGCCAGCCGGGCTTCGCGGCCGATCTGCGCGCCGCCGCCCTGCGCTACGAGCCGGAAGACGTGCGCTGAGCACACGCGCATCCGCCGTGCCGCACTGAAAAAGAACAAGCCCGCCGTCGGCGGGCTTCGTCGTTGGTGGCGGTTCCGGCAGCGGGGTCTGGCAGTGGGTGGCCTCATCGGCCCGCGCCCCGCAGGGCACTGCCCGGGACCGTCGCCCTGCAGCCGCCCGCCGGCGTGCGCCCGGCGAGCCCGGTGCCTCAACCCGCCATGCGGGCCTCGATGCGGTCCTTGACCGCGCGCAGCTCGCCCGGCACGCGGGGCCCGAGCTGCTCGAACAGCTCGTCGTGCAGCTTCAGCTCGTGCTGCCAGGCCTCGTGGTCGAGGCTCGTGACCTTCTGGAACTGCTCGCGCGAGAACGGCAGGCCGTCCCAGTTCAGGTCTTCGTAGCGGGGCGAGACGCCGAAGACGTGCTCCTCGCCGGCCGCGCGGCCCTCGATACGGTCCAGCATCCACTTGAGCACGCGCATGTTCTCGCCGTAGCCCGGCCAGACGAACTTGCCGTCGTCGCCCTTGCGGAACCAGTTGACGCAGTAGATCTTGGGCAGCTGGGCGCCGTGGGCCTCCAGCGTGCGGCCGAGCGTGAGCCAGTGCTGGAAGTAGTCGGCCATGTGGTAGCCCATGAAGGGCAGCATCGCGAACGGGTCGCGGCGCACCACGCCCTGCTGGCCGAAGGCCGCCGCGGTGGTTTCGGAGCCCATCGTCGCGGCCATGTAGACGCCTTCGGTCCAGTCGCGCGCCTCGGTCACCAGCGGCACCGTGGTCGAGCGGCGGCCGCCGAAGATGAAGGCGTCGATCGCGACGCCCTTCGGGTCGTCCCAGGCGTCGTCCAGCGCGGGGTTGTTGGTGGCCGCCACGGTGAAGCGCGCGTTGGGGTGCGCCGCCTTGCGGCCGGTCTGCTTGGCGATCTCGGGCGTCCAGTCCTGGCCCTGCCAGTCGATGCAGTGGGCCGGCGGCTCGTCGGTCATGCCTTCCCACCAGACGTCGCCGTCGTCGGTGAGCGCGACGTTGGTGAAGATCACGTCGTGGCCGAGCGACGCCATGCAGTTCGGGTTGGTCTTGACGTTGGTGCCCGGGGCGACGCCGAAGTAGCCCGCCTCGGGGTTGATGGCATAGAGCTTGCCGTCGGCGCCCGGCTTGATCCAGGCGATGTCGTCGCCGATGGTGGTGACCTTCCAGCCGCCGAAGGCGGGCGGCGGGATCAGCATCGCGAAATTGGTCTTGCCGCAGGCGCTCGGGAAGGCGGCCGCGACGTGGTACTTCTTGCCCTCGGGGGAGGTCACGCCCAGGATGAGCATGTGCTCGGCCAGCCAGCCTTCGTCGCGGCCCATCGTGGAGGCGATGCGCAGCGCGAAGCACTTCTTGCCCAAGAGCGCGTTGCCGCCATAGCCGGAGCCGTACGACCAGATCTCGCGCGTCTCGGGGTAGTGCACGATGTACTTGGTCTTGTTGCAGGGCCAGGGCACGTCCTTCTGGCCCGGCTCGAGCGGCGCGCCGACGGTGTGTACGCAGGGCACGAAGTCGCCGCTCGTGCCCAGCACGTCGTACACGGCGCGGCCCATGCGGGTCATGATGCGCATGTTGACGGCCACGTAGGGGCTGTCGGACAACTCGACGCCGATGTGCGCGATCGGCGAGCCGATCGGCCCCATCGAGAACGGCACCACGTACATCGTGCGGCCGCGCATGCAGCCTTTGAACAGGGCGTTCTCGCCGGTTTGCAGCAGCGCGCGCATCTCGGCGGGGGCGATCCAGTTGTTGGTCGGGCCGGCGTCCTCCTGACGCTCGGTGCAGATGAAGGTGCGGTCCTCGACGCGGGCGACGTCGCTCGGGTCGCTCCAGGCCAGGTAGCTGTTGGGCCGCTTGGCGGGGTTGAGGCGCCGGAAGGTGCCGGCGTCCACCAACTGCTGGCACAGGCGGTCGTACTCCTCCTGGCTGCCGTCGCACCAGTGGATGCGGTCGGGCTGCGTGAGCGCGGCAACTTCCGCCACCCAGGCCAGCAGCTTGGCGTTCTTCACGTAGGACGGCGCATTGAGTGCCAGCCCTTGCATGACGGGTTGGTTCATCGGTTCTCCAATCATGAAAAGCACGGGATTCGGAGAACCGGCTGCGGTGCGAGGGGCACTCCCGCGGCGCCGCGGCGCGGGCGACGCGATCGGTCGTCCCGAGGGGGCGAGCCGCGCCGGGCGCGGGGCTCGATCGGGGACTGAAATACCACAGCACGGCTTTCCGAATGCCGCGCGACAGCCTTTCGGTGACTGGCACGTTCCGTGCCAGCGGACGGCTCCCGGGGCTGTGCGAGGCCGCCTTGCTCTCTCTGACGCGAGGGCCGCGCATCGTGTGCCGCCCTCACCCCTCGGTGGACGGCGCCTGTCGGCCGCCCGGCATTCAGTGTAATCCCGTGGTAACCGGGGCGCAGGACAAAGTATGCAAATCCTTTATGGGGCCATGCGCGGGCCTCGCACCAGTGTGCGATCTTCACGGCGAGGCCGACAAGGTGCCGAGCGGGGGCGCGTGCCCGGGGCTGAGCCACACTAACGGCTTGGACTCCCGAGCCCTGCCCCGATGAAACGCCCCCCGCCTTTCCGACGCCCGCGCCGCCAGCTGCTAGGTGCGGCCCTCTTGCTGCCCTGCGGCAGCCTGCGTCTTGCGCATGCCCAGCCGTCCCCGTCGGGCGAGGCGCGGGACCGCCCCTTGCGCGTCGCAGCCGCCACCGCCGTCGTGGACAGCGGCTTGGCGCGGCGCCTGCGCGATGCGCTCACCCGCGACATCGGTCTGGCCACGCAATGGCTGCGCGGGCCCAGCGCCCAGGCGTTGAGCGCGGTGGAGCAGGGCGGGGCCGATGTGGCGATCGCCCACGCCCCGGAGCTGGAGATCGCGTTGGACCGCCAGGGCCTGGTGCACGACCGGCGCCGGCTGGGCCGCAGCGAGTTCGTGCTCGTGGGCCCGGTGGCGGCGAAGGGGCCCGAGCGGGGCAAGGATCCCCTCGGCCTGAAGGGCACGCCCGACGTGCTGGAGGCGTTTCGGCGCCTCGCGCAGGCCGGGCCGCAGGGCGGCGTCGCGTTCGTCTCGGCGCCTCAGGGCACGGCGGCCCTCCTGCGGGAGGCGGCGCTTTGGAAGGCGGCCGGCGTCGTACCCCAGGGCGCTTGGTACATGCGTGCCGAAGGCGGTTGCGCGCAGGCCATCCAGGCCGCGCTGGCCCACAACGCCTACCTGCTGATCGACCGCCTCAGCTGGGCGGCGCTCGGCGCCAAGAGCCATGCGGTGCTCGTGCACGGCGACCCGCGACTGGAGGACGCCTACCACGCGATGCGCTCGTTCCGCAGCCCGCACCCGGCCGCCAAGCTGTTCATGAACTGGCTCACCGGGCCGACCGGCCGCCGCGTGCTGGCCGCCGGGGGCCTCCAGACGGGAGGGCAATGAATGACACCACGACCCCGGCTCGGTCGCCTGCGCTCGGTGCAGATCGGCACCGCGCGCCCGAGCGAGATCGCCGGCCGCGAGATGATGACGGCCTATCACAAGCACCCCGTGGCGGGCACCGTCGCCGTGCGGGCCCTCGGGCTGGAAGGAGACGAGCAGGCGGACCTGAGCGTGCACGGCGGGCAATCGAAGGCCGTCTATGCCTATCCGTTCGAGCACTACGCCTTCTGGCGCACGGTGCGCGCGCAGGCGGGCGTGGCCGGCTGGCACGACGAGCCCCCGCCCGGGTTGCTGGGCGAGAACCTCACCCTCGAAGGTCTGCTGGAGATCGACGTGTGGATCGGCGACCTGCTGCGCTTTCCCGACTGCGCGCTCGCAGTGAGCGAGCCCCGCTATCCCTGCTTCAAGCTCGACGCCGCCATGGGGTTTCGCCACGCGAGCAAGATGATGGTGCAATCGGGCTTTTGCGGCTTCTACTTGGCCGTGCGCCGCCCGGGCACTCTCGCCGCCGGCCAGACGTTCGAGCTGGTGCCCGGTCCGCGGGAGGTGTCGATCCGCGAGCTGTTCGAAGCGCGGGCGCGGCGCTGACCCTATAATGCGAATCGTTCTCATTTCGTGACAGGCCCCCATGTCTTCCCGGCCCCGCAGCCCCGCGGCCCCGTCCCGCGCGACGTCCGCAGCGGCTCCCTCGCCGTCGCCCGGCTCTTCCTCATCGCCTGCCGGGGCGGGCGGCGCGTCCGTCTCGGCGCGGGGCGTCCTGCCGCTGGGCTATAGCGACTCCGGCTCGCGCCGCACGCGCGCCTTGACGTTGGGGGCGGTCGTCGCCGCTCACGCCGTGGCCGGCTGGGGGCTGATGCAGGTGGACGCGGTACGCCGCGCCGTCGGCCAGGCCACCCCGATCTTCGTGGAGTGGGTGACGCAGGCGCCGCCCGCTCCGCCTCCACCCGCGCCTGCGCCCCCACCGCCGATGAAACCGGCCCCCAAGGCTCCAGCGCCTCCCAAGCCCGTGCTCACGGCTCCGCCGAGCCCGGCTCCCGCACCCTTCGTCGCGCCTCCGCCGCCGCAGCCCGCACCCCCGGCGCCCGCCGAGCCGCCCGCCCCCGTGGCCGCGCCTGCTCTGCCGGCCCCTGCGCCGGCCCCGGCGCCGCTGCCGCCCAAGCCGGTCTCCGCCAGCGCCGTGCAGTACCTGCGCCCGCCGGCGCCGGTGTATCCGGTGCAGTCCAAGCGGTTGGGCGAGCGGGGCCTCGTGGTCCTGCGCGTGGTGGTGGACGTGCAGGGCCGCCCCAAGCAGATCAGCGTCGAGCAGTCGTCGGGGTACCGCCGCCTGGACGACGAAGCCGTGCGCGCGATGCGCGAGGCGCGCTTCAAGCCCTACATGGAAGACGGGCAGCCGCGCGAGGTGTCGGTGCCCGCCCCGATCAACTTCGAAATGGAGTAATGGAATGAATGAGTCCCTCGGCTTCGGCCACTTCATCGCGCAGGCCGACGCGGTCGGCAAGACGCTGCTGGTCATCCTGCTGCTGATGTCCGCGATCTCGTGGTACCTCATCGTCATGAAGGGCATCACGCAGTTCGTGCGCAAGCGCCGCAGCGAGCAGTTCCTCAACTTCTTCTGGAACGCGAGCTCGCTGGAGCAGGTGCGCCACGAGATCGCCACGCACGGCGTGCACGACCCGTTCTCGCACCTGACGGCCCACGCGATGCACGCACAGGACCACCATGCCAAGTACGGCGCTGCCAAGCTCGAGGAAGCGGGCAGTGCGCAGGAGTTCCTCACGCGCACCATCAAAAAGGTGCTGGACGAAGAGACGCTGCGCCTGGAGAACGGCCTGACCGTGTTGGCCACCATCGGCTCCACGGCGCCTTTCGTCGGCCTGTTCGGCACCGTCTGGGGCGTGTACCACGCGCTGGTGGCCATCGGCCTGTCGGGCTCCGGCACGCTGGACAAGGTCGCCGGGCCCGTCGGCGAGGCGCTCATCATGACCGCCATCGGCCTGGCGGTCGCCATCCCGGCGGTGATGGGCTACAACTGGCTCACGCGCAGCAACCGCGTGCTCACGGCCAAGCTCGACGCCTTCGCGTTCGAGCTCTTCACCTTCTTGTCGATGGGGCAGTCGCTCAAGGGCGAGAACGTGCGGCCGCTCGCCGCCGCCCGCGCCGGCACCCAGCCCCAAGTCGCCTGAAGCCCGAGCCGAGGAGTGCAAGATGGCCTTCGCCAGCTTCGACAACAAGTCCTCCGGCGCGCCGATGGCGGAGATCAACATGGTTCCGCTGATCGACGTGATGCTGGTGCTGCTCGTGATCTTCATCGTGACCGCCCCGCTGCTCACGCACGCGGTCAAGATCGACCTGCCCAAGGCGAGCGCCGAGGTCAACCAGGGCCAGCCGCAGAAGATCGAATTCGCGATCGACGCGGCCGGCCAGCGCTACTGGAACGGCGAGCGCATCACCCGTGAGGAGGCCGCCCGGCGCTTCGCGGCCGAGGCCGCCCAGCCGAACCCGCCCGAACTGCACCTGCGCGCCGACCAGAACGTGGCCTACCGACTCGTCGCCGAGACGCTGGCCGATGCGTCCAAGGCCGGGCTCGGGAAGATCGGATTCGTCAGCGAGCCGGAGCCGCGCTGAGCCGGCCCACACCTGAATTTAGATCAAATGGTAATTAGGGTATGGGTGATTCATGTTCCGCCGGCATGTATGATCCCGGCTCCCGCCAGGTTCTCCTGGTAAACCCTCATCTGCCGTCGTCATGAGTGCCTTCAACGAAGAACGCGTGCTGAGCGTGCGTCACTGGACCGATCGCCTGTTCAGCTTCACCACGACCCGCG
This sequence comes from Schlegelella aquatica, assembly GCF_026013905.1. Classification (NCBI taxonomy): domain Bacteria; kingdom Pseudomonadati; phylum Pseudomonadota; class Betaproteobacteria; order Burkholderiales; family Sphaerotilaceae; genus Caldimonas; species Caldimonas aquatica. The sequence continues at coordinate 3,233,747 of NZ_CP110257.1, read as the reverse complement.
ATCAGGCTTTTCGGTTCAAGAACGGCCAGTTCACCATGATCGGTCTCAAGGTCGACGGCAAGCCGCTGCTGCGCGCTTACAGCGTCGCGAGCCCCAACTACGAGGAGTACCTCGAGTTCTTCAGCATCAAGGTGCCCGACGGCCCGCTGACCTCGCGGCTGCAACACCTCCAGGTGGGCGACACCATCCTCGTGGGTCGCAAGCCGACCGGCACCTTGCTGCTGGACTACCTGCTGCCCGGCAAGCGGCTGTATCTGCTGGCCACCGGTACGGGCCTCGCGCCTTTTCTCAGCGTCATCCGCGACCCCGAGACCTACGAGCGCTTCGAGAAGGTGATCCTGGTGCACGGCTGCCGCCTCGTGGCGGAACTGGCCTACCAGGATCTCATCACCAAGGAGCTGCCCGAGCACGAGTTCCTGGGCGAACTGGCGGCGGGCAAGCTGATGTACTATCCCACCGTCACGCGCGAGCCCTACCACCACCAGGGCCGCATCACGACGCTGATCGACAACGGCAAGCTGTTCCAGGACCTGCACCTGCCGCCCCTGGACCGCGAGCACGACCGCGTGATGATCTGCGGCAGCCCGCAGATGCTCAAGGACTTGAAGCAGATGATGGAGGACCGCGGCTTCCACGAGGGCAACACGCACACGCCGGGCGACTACGTGATCGAGCGCGCGTTCGCGGACCAGTGAGCCCCCGGCGCGCCGCACCCGCCGGCACGACGAAAAGGCCCCTCGGGGCCTTTTTTCGTGCCCGTCGCTGCGGGCGGGCGACGGGCCCCGGCCCTCAGAGCGCCTTGCACGCGGACTACACTGGACCGATCGCCGGCGCGTCCGAGGGCCGGACCCGGCGCGGCACGATGGGGGAAAGTGGATGACCGACCTTCTGCGCCGGGCCTTGTCGAGCGCCCCGGCCGTGGCCCTGGCGGCCGGCGTCTGCGCGGGCCTGGCCGTCGGCAGCGCGCAAGCCCAGTCGGTGTGGATCTTCGGGGAGCGTCACGACCACCCCGATCATGCGAAGCAGACGGCGGAGGCCGTGCGCACGCTCGCGCGCGAATCGAGGTTGCGGGCGCTGGTGATCGAGATGGCCGAGCGCGGCCGCAGCACCTCGGGCCTGGGGGCGCAGGCCACCGAGGCCGACGTGCGCGAGTCGCTCGGCTGGCAGGAGGGCGCGTGGCCCTGGGCCCAGTACGCCCCGCTGGTGATGGCGGCGGTGCGCTCGGGAGCGCCGGTGTGGGGAGGCAACTTGCCTCGCGCCGAACTGCGCGCCGCGATGAGCGAGCCGCAATGGGACGAGCGTGTGCCGGCGCAGGTCCACGCGCGCCTGATCGACGCGGTGCGAGAAGGGCACTGCGATGTGTTGCCGGCCTCGCAGCTCGTGCCCATGGCCCGCGTGCAAATCGCCCGCGACGAGCAGATGGCGCGTGCCGTGACCGAGGCCGTCGAAGGCGCCGCGCCCGGGCAGGTGGTGGTGTTGCATGCCGGTGCGGCCCATGCCTCGCGGCTGACGGGAGTGCCCGTGCATCTGGCGCGGCTCGCGCCGTCGTTGCCCTTGCGGGTGATCGGCTTCGACTCGGCCTACGCATCAGCCGCCGAGCCCGGCTTCGACGAGTGGAGGGCGGCGCAGCATGTGGCGCCGCGCGACCATTGCGCCGAGTTGCGAGCGCGAGGGATGATGCCGCCTGCCGCGGCCCCGTCGGTGCCGGGCGTCGCGCCCGCCGCCCCGCCGTCTTCCCCGTCCGCCTCCGATCCTGCGTCCCGATGAACGACACCGCCACCCCCGGCCCGCTCGCCGGCCTGAAGGTTCTCGAACTGGGCCAGCTCATTGCAGGGCCCTTCGCCGCCAAAACGCTCGCCGACTTCGGCGCCGACGTGATCAAGATCGAACCACCCGGCACCGGCGACCCGCTGCGCCAATGGCGCTTGCTGCATCAGGGCACGAGCGTGTGGTGGCAGGTGCAGTCGCGCAACAAGAAGAGCGTGACGCTCGACCTCAAGCAGCCCGAGGCGCGCGAGATCGTGCGCCGTCTCGCCGCGGAGGCCGACGTGCTGATCGAGAACTTCAAGCCCGGCGTGATGGAAGGCTGGGGGCTCGGCTACGAGGACCTCAGCCGCAGCAACCCGGGCCTCGTGATGCTGCGCATCAGCGGCTACGGGCAGACGGGCCCGTACAAGGACCGCCCGGGCTTCGGCGTCGTGGCCGAGGCGATGGGGGGCCTCAGGCACCTCACGGCCGAGCCGGGCCGCGTGCCGGTGCGCGTGGGCGTGAGCATCGGCGACACGCTCGCCTCGCTGCACGGCGTGATCGGCGTGCTGATGGCCCTGCATCACCGGCACAAGACGGGCCGCGGGCAGGTGGTGGATGTGGCGCTGTACGAAGCCGTCTTCAACTGCATGGAAAGCCTGCTGCCCGAGTACAGCGCGTTCGGCGTGGTGCGCGAGCCGGCCGGCTCGGCGCTGCCCGGCATCGCGCCGAGCAATGCCTATCCCTGCCGCGACGGCTGGGTGCTGGTGGCCGGCAACGGCGACTCCATCTTCAAGCGGCTGATGCATGCGATGGGCCGCGACGATCTGGGGCAGGACCCCGCGCTGGCCACCAACGTCGGGCGCGTGGCGCGCGTGCAGGAGATCGACGATGCGATCGGCGCCTGGACTCGGGAGCGCACCGTGACGCAGGTGCTGGAGGCGCTGGCCGCCGCGCAGGTGCCGGCCGGGCGCATCTACACCGCCAAGGACATCGCCGCGGACCCGCACTACCGCGCCCGCGGCATGATCGAGCAGGTGGTGACGCACGACGGGCTGGCCGTGGAGGTGCCGGGCATCGTGCCGAAGCTGAGCGAGACCCCCGGCGCCCTGCGCCGACGCGCCCCGACGCTGGGCGAGGACACCGACGCGGTGCTCAAGGAGGTGGGTCTGACCGATGAGCAGATCGCGCAATTGCGCGCGCGGGGGGTGGTGTGAGGCGCCGCTGACGATCCCCCTCGTTCGCGGGGGTCGGGCGGGCCCGTTGAAACGCGGGCAGCCCGCGGCCGGGCGCCGCTCCCGCGGCCTGTTCGACCCTCTCCGGCCGCGTGGCGCGTGGTCATGACGGCGATCGGGCGCTGTTCCTGGGCCGCGTCGCGGGCGCCTCGCATCGGGATGGCGGATACCAATTGACAAGAGGGGCCGGGCGGCCCTGCGGCATGCTTGGCGCCGTTCGAAGAACGCCGGGAGACGAAGGATGAGCCTGCCGCTTTCGCGTGCCGCGGCCGCGCGCGTCGCGCCGTTCGCGTTGTTCATGATCCTGCTCGCGCTCAGAGGGGCGATCCCCGAGGACACGCTCATCGACCCGCGCTGGATCTACGGCGTGAGCGTGGTGTCGGTGGGCGCGGTGCTGGCGTACTTCTGGCGCGACTATGCCGAGCTCGCCCGCTCGCACTGGCCCGATCTGAAGGAGTGGGCGCTGGCCATCGCGGTCGGGCTGGCGGTGTTCTTCCTCTGGATCAAGCTGACCGAGCCGTGGATGGTGCTGGGCGAGCCGAGCGCCACCTTTCGCCCGGTGGACGAGCAGGGCAACCTGGACTGGTCGCTGATCGCGATCCGCTGGGTCGGCGCCGCGCTCCTGGTGCCGGTGATGGAAGAACTGTTCTGGCGCTCGTTCCTGATGCGCTGGGTGGAGCAGCCGAAGTTCGGCAGCGTCGATCCGCGGCGGGTCGGTTTTCGCGCGATCGCGCTGTCCACTGCGGTGTTCGCGCTGGCGCACACGCTGTGGTTGGCGGCGATCGTCGCAGGCCTGGCCTATGCCTGGCTCTACCGCTACACCGGCAAGCTGTGGGTGCCGGTGGTGTCGCACGCCGTCACCAACGGCGTGCTCGGCGCGTGGGTGGTGCGCACCGGGCAGTGGCACTTCTGGTGATCACACCCCACGCGCCCGGTCCGCGGCGAACTGCCGCTGGAACTCGGCAAAGCGCCCCGCGTCGAGCGCCTCGCGGATCTGGCGCATGAGATCCAGGTAGAAGTGCAGGTTGTGGATGCTGGTGAGCATGGGCCCCAGCATCTCGCCGCAGCGGTCGAGATGATGCAGGTAGGCGCGGCTGAAGTTCTGGCAGGTGTAGCAGCCGCAGCTCTCGTCGATCGGCCGCTCGTCGGTCTTGTAGCGCGTGTTGCGCAGGCGCAGGTCGCCGTATCGCGTGAAGAGGTGCCCGTTGCGTGCATTGCGGGTCGGCATCACACAGTCGAACATGTCGATGCCGCGCGCCACGCCCGCCACCAGGTCCTCCGGTGTGCCCACGCCCATCAGGTAGTGCGGCTTGTGGGCCGGCAGCCTGGGGCCCAGGTGGTCGAGGATGCGCAGCATCTCCTCCTTGGGCTCGCCCACGCTGAGGCCGCCGATCGCCAGACCGGGGAAGTCCAGCACCTCCAGCCCTTCCAGCGAGGCATCGCGTAGGTGCGTGTACATGCCGCCTTGCACGATGCCGAAGAGCGCGTTGCGGTTCTCCAGCCGGGCGAACTCGGCCTGGCAGCGTTTGGCCCAGCGCAGGCTCAGCTCCATCGACGCACGCGCTTCTTTCTCGGTCGTGATGTGCCCCGTCGCCTTGTCGCCCATGATGTACGGCGTGCACTCGTCGAACTGCATGACGATGTCGCTGCCCAGCACGTGCTGGATCTGCATGCTCACCTCAGGCGTGAGGAAGAGCTTGTCGCCATTGACGGGCGAGGCGAACTTGACGCCTTCCTCGGTGATCTTGCGCATGTCGCCCAGGCTCCACACCTGGAAGCCGCCGCTGTCGGTGAGGATGGGCTTGTGCCAGCCCTCGAAGCGGTGCAGCCCGCCGAACTGGCGCAGCACGTCGAGCCCGGGGCGCAGCCAGAGGTGGAAGGTGTTGCCGAGGATGATCTGCGCGCCCATCTCCTCCAGCGAGCGCGGCATCACGCCCTTGACGGTGCCGTAAGTGCCCACCGGCATGAAGATCGGCGTCTCGACCACGCCATGGTTGAGCGTGAGCCGGCCGCGGCGCGCATGGCCTTCGGTCTTCAGGACCTCGAACTGCAGGCCGCGGGGGAGGGAGGGCGTGGACGGGAACATGGGCGATGGGCGGCTTGCGAGGCAACAGGGGAGGGCGTAGTATAACAACCGTTATAACGTTCGAGGCCTCCCATGATCGCGCTCAAGCTCACCCAGATCGGCAACTCGGTCGGCGTCATCCTGCCCAAGGAGGTGCTGGCGCGGCTGAAGGTGGAGAAGGGGGATACGCTCTATGTCATCGACAGCCCCGACGGGGTGCGCCTGACCCCTCACGATCCCGAGTTCGAGGCGCAGATGGAGGCGGCGCGCGAGATCATGAAGCGTCGCCGGGCCGTGCTGCGCGAACTGGCCAAATGACGGCGGCGGACGCTTCCTGGCACTGGCTGCAGCGCGAGGTGATCCTGGCCGTGCACGAGGAACAGCTGGCCGAGCATGGGGGAGCCACCGGGGTGCGCGATGAGGGCCTGATGGATTCCGCGCTGGCACGACCGCGTCACCTGGCGGCTTACGGCGAACCGGATCACGCCGAGCTGGCGGCGGCCTACGGCTACGGCCTGGCGCGCAACCATCCTTTCTTCGACGGTAACAAGCGCACGGCCTTCGTGGCTGTGGAACTGTTCCTGGCGCTCAATGGCTGGGCCCTGACGGCCAGCGACGCGGATTGTGTGCTCACCATGCTGTCCGTCGCCGCCGGTGAGATCGACGAGCCCGGCTTCGCCGACTGGATCCGGCGGCACAGCCTGCCACGCTAGCGGGTGCGTGCCAGCAGCATCGCGTCCCCATAGCTGAAGAAGCGATAGCGCTGCTCGATCGCATGGCGGTACAGCGCCATGATGTGGCCATGGCCCGCGAAGGCGCTCACCAGCATCATCAGGGTGCTCTTGGGCAGGTGGAAGTTCGTGATCAGCACCTCCACCACCCGAAACGTGAAGCCCGGGGTGATGAAAAGGTCGGTGTCGCGGCTGCCGGCCACGAGCTGCCCGGAGACGGCGGCCGATTCCAGGGCCCGCAGCGTGGTGGTCCCCACGGCGACGATGCGTCCGCCCGCGGCGCGGGTGCGTTCGATGGCCGCCACCGTGTTGGCGCTGACCTCGAACCATTCGCTGTGCATCTTGTGCTCGGCCAGGTTCTCGGTGCGCACCGGCTGGAAGGTGCCGGCACCCACGTGCAGGGTCACCTGGGCGGTGCCGATGCCACGTTCGCGCAGGGCCGCCAGCACACCTTCGTCAAAGTGCAGCGCCGCGGTGGGGGCCGCCACGGCCCCGGGCTTGGCGGCGAACACCGTTTGGTAGCGGCGTGCGTCGTCCTCGCTGTCGGCATGCGTGATGTAGGGCGGCAGCGGCACGTGGCCGTGGCGTTCGAGCAGCGCGAGGGGGTCGTCGGGAAAGCGCAGGCGAAAGAGGCCGTCGTCGGGGCCGCCGCGGCCCAGCACCTCGGCGTCGAACGCCTCGGCCAGGCGCAGCACCGCCCCCGCCTTGGGCGACTTGCTCGCGCGCAGGTGGGCCAGCACCTCGTGCCCGGGCAGGATGCGCTCGACCAGCACCTCGACCGCGCCCCCGGTGGCCTTGCGGCCGAAGAGCCGCGCCTTGATGACTTGGGTGTCGTTGAAGACCAGCAGGTCCCCCGGCGCGAGCAGGGCGGGCAGCTCTCGGAACACGCGGTCGGCGGGCGGCTTGCAAGTGGCATCCAGCAGCCGCGAGGCGCTGCGCTGCGGCGCGGGGTGTTGCGCGATCAGCTCGGGCGGCAGTTCGAAGTCGAAGTCGCTCAAGGTGTACGCGCGCGCGGGCTCGGCGCTCGCGGTGGTGGTCACGGGGGAGGGGGTCGGATGAGGGTGGTTCATGCGATCGAGGGCCGGACGGACCCGTGCCGAAGTGGAGATGAGTGTCTGCGCGGGTGGCGCTCGCTGCCGCCAGCAACCGATCCACGCGTGGACGCCCGAAGGCAGAATTGTCTCCCATGCCCACGGCCGCGACCTCGTCCCGCGATAGTGCTCCTCGGCGCGACAAGTCCGCCGCGCAGCGAGCGCTCGAGAAGATGGGCCTCGTGCGCGACATCGACCTGGCGCTGCACCTGCCGCTGCGCTACGAGGACGAGACGCGCCTGGTGCGGCTGGCCGACGCGCGCGAGGGCGAGACGGCGCAGGTCGAGGGCATCGTCACCGACAGCCAGGTGCAGTTCCGGCCGCGCCGGCAGCTCGTCGTGACGCTCGACGACGGCAGCGACACGATCCATCTGCGCTTCTTCAGCTTCTACCCGTCGCACCAGAAGACGCTCTCGGTCGGCCGCCGCGTGCGGGTGCGCGGCGAACTGCGCGGGGGCTTCCTGGGCCGCGAGATGGTGCACCCGAGCTTCAAGGCGGTGGAGCCCGGCGCGCCGCTGGCCGAGGCGTTGACGCCCGTCTACCCCACCACCGCCCAGCTGCCGCAGGCCTACTTGCGCAAGGCCGTGGCCTCGGCGCTGGAGCGCGCGCCGCTGGACGAGATCCTGCCGGCCCACGTGGTGCCCCCCGGGCTGCCCACGCTGCGCGAGGCGCTGCACTTCCTGCACCACCCGCGGCCCGACGTGTCCGTCGCGACGCTCGAGGACCGCAGCCACCCGGCGTGGCGGCGCCTCAAGTTCGAGGAGCTGCTCGCGCAGCAGCTCTCGCAGTTGCAGGCGCAGCGCGAGCGGGCCCGGTTGCGCGCGCCGGCCTTGCCCGTGCGCGAGGGCGGCCTGCAAGAGCGCCTGCTCGCGGCGCTGCCCTTCTCGCTCACGGAGGCGCAACGCCGCGTCGTGGAGGAGATCGCGCGCGACCTGCAACGCGGCCAGCCGATGCACCGCCTGCTGCAGGGCGACGTCGGCTCCGGCAAGACGGTGGTGGCGGCGCTCGCTGCTGCGATCGCGATCGACGCCGGCTGGCAGTGCGCGCTGATGGCGCCCACCGAGATCCTCGCCGAGCAGCACTTTCACAAGCTGGTGGGCTGGCTGGAGCCGTTGGGTGTGGGCGTCGCTTGGCTCACCGGCAGCCAGAAGGGCAAGGCGCGTCAGGCGATGCTCGAGCGCGTGGCCGACGGCAGCGCGCAGCTCGTCGTGGGCACGCACGCCGTGATCCAGGACCAGGTGCAGTTCGCCAAGCTGGGGCTGGCCCTCATCGACGAGCAGCACCGCTTCGGCGTCGCGCAGCGCCTGCGCCTGCGCCAAAAGCTCCAGGACGGCCCGCTGGAGCCGCACCTCCTGATGATGAGCGCCACGCCCATCCCGCGCACGCTCGCCATGACGTACTACGCCGACCTCGACGTCAGCACCATCGACGAGCTGCCGCCGGGGCGCACGCCGGTGGTCACCAAGGTCTTCGCCGACGACAAGCGCGAGCAGGTGATCGCGCGCATCCGCGAGGAGGTTGCCCGGGGCCGGCAGGTCTACTGGGTCTGCCCGCTCATCGAGGAGTCGGAGGTGCTCGACTTGCAGAACGCCACCGAGACGCACGCCCAGCTGAGCCAGGCGCTGCCGGACCGCATGGTCGGCCTCCTGCACGGCCGCATGCCGGCAGCGGAGAAGGCGGCCGTGATGTCGCTCTTCGCCGGCGGACAGATGAGCGTGCTCGTCGCCACTACCGTGATCGAGGTGGGCGTGGACGTGCCCAACGCCAGCCTGATGGTGATCGAGCACGCCGAGCGCTTCGGCCTGTCGCAGTTGCACCAGCTGCGCGGGCGCGTCGGGCGCGGGGCGGTGGCCAGCGTGTGCGTGCTGCTCTACACCCCGCCGCTCAGCGACACCGGCAAGGCGCGCCTCAAGGCGATGGCCGAGACCCACGACGGGTTCGAGATCGCGCGCCGCGACCTGGAGATCCGCGGCCCGGGTGAATTCCTCGGCGCGCGGCAGTCGGGCGCGCCGCTGCTGCGCTTTGCCGACCTGCAGGAGGACCTCCCGCTCGTGCAGCAGGCTCGCCACGCCGCGCGCCGCCTCCTGGACCAGCACCCCCGGGCCGCAGCGGCGCACGTCGCGCGATGGCTGGGAGGCAAGTCCGAGTACCTCAAGGCGTAAGGCCCGGCGCTCGGCCGCCCGGAGCCGGGCCGCACCCCCGCGGGGGGTGGGGCGCAAGCCCCGGGGGCAAAGACATGAGGCCCGGCGCTCGGCCGCCCGGAGCCGGGCCGCACCCCCGCGGGGGGTGGGGCGCAAGCCCCGGGGGCAAAGACATGAGGCCCGGCGCTCGGCCGCCCGGAGCCGGGCCGCACCCCCGCGGGGGGTGGGGCGCAAGCCCCGGGGGCAAAGACATGAGGCCCGGCGCTCGGCCGCCCGGAGCCGGGCCGCACCCCCGCGGGGGTGGGGCGCAAGCCCCGGGGGGCCAAGACATGAGGCCCGCGGACGCCCAATCCCCGAGGCCGGGGCGGGCATTGCATGGGGGCTTTCCGTCGCGGGTCAGGAGGCGCACAATCACTTCGTCTGTTTGGATAGATTCAACTTATCTCGCCCGGAGGCGAGCCCCATGACCCTGACGGAATTGCGCTACATCGTCGCTGTCGCCCGGGAAAGGCATTTCGGCCGCGCCGCCGAAGCGTGTTTCGTGTCCCAGCCCACGCTGAGCGTCGCCGTCAAGAAGCTCGAGGACGAACTCGACGTCAAGATCTTCGAGCGTGGGGGGGCGGAAGTCGCTGTGACCCCGCTCGGCGAAGAGATCGTGCGGCAGGCGCAGGTCGTGCTGGACCAGGCGGCCGCCATCAAGGAGATCGCCAAGCGGGGCAAGGACCCCTTGGCCGGCCCGCTGCGGCTGGGCGTCATCTACACGGTCGCCCCCTACCTGCTGCCCGAGCTCGTCAAGCACGCCATCGAGCAGCTGCCGCAGATGCCGCTGATGCTGCACGAGAACTTCACCGTCAAGCTGCTGGAGATGCTGCGCACCGGCGAGCTCGACTGCGCCATCATGGCCGAGCCCTTCCCGGATACCGGGCTGGCGATCGCGCCGCTGTACGACGAACCGTTCGTCGTGGCTGTGCCGCGCACGCACCCGCTCGCCCGACGAGATCGCATCACGCCCGAGGAGATCAAGAGCGAGACCATGCTGTTGCTTGGCACGGGGCACTGCTTCCGCGACCACGTGCTGCAGGTCTGCCCCGAGTTCGCCCGGCTGTCCAACAACGCCGAGGGCATCCGCAAGAGCTTCGAGGGCTCGTCGCTCGAGACGATCAAACATATGGTAGCCTCGGGCATGGGCATCACCGTCGTGCCCCAGATGAGCGTGCCCAAGGAGCCTCAGCCCCACGTGGCCTACGTGCCGTTCGCGTCGCCGCCGCCCAGCCGCCGGGTGGTGCTCGCCTGGCGGCGCAGCTTCACGCGCTACGAGGCGATCGCCGCGCTGCGCAACTGCGTCTACGCCTGCGACTTGCCCGGGGTGACGCGTCTGACCGAATGACTGCGATTCTTCGCGGCGGGAGCGCTTCCTGCCGCATCCATGGCACTGAACAGCAGGAGGAAGCATGGCCCAGACCGCCCACCCGATGCCGGTGAACATCGGCATCTCCGAAAAGGACCGCGCAACCATCGCGCAAGGACTCAACAAGCTGCTCGCCGACACCTACACCCTCTACCTCGCGACGCACAACTTCCACTGGAACGTGACCGGCCCCATGTTCAACACGCTGCACGTGATGTTCATGGAGCAGTACACCGAGCTGTGGAACGCGGTCGATCCGATCGCCGAGCGCATCCGCGCACTCGGCCATGTGGCGACCGCCTCGTATGCCGACCTGAGCCGGCTGACCAGCCTGAAGGACGTGCCGAGCCAGCCGCCGAAGGCCGAGGAGATGATCCGCATCCTCGTGGAAGGGCACGAGGGCGTGGCGCGCACCGCCCGCGAGCTGTTTCCCGCGGTGGAACAGGCCCACGACCAGCCGACGGCCGACCTGCTGACGCAGCGTCTGGACGTGCACGAGAAGACGGCCTGGATGCTGCGCAGCCTGTTGGAGCGTTGAGGAGCGTCGACGCGGCGCGTGCCCGACGGCCCGCTTGCGTCCGACTCGCCTTCGCGCGTACTTTTTGACACGCCGTGGGGCGGGGCGCGCCCCGTCGCTTGTGCACTGGGCGCGGGTGTGGCACGTTAATGGGCAAGTTTCCCTTGCCGTGAGAAGCCATCCGATGCCCGTCCGACCCACCCTAGCCCGCCGTCACCTCGTGGTCGCGGGCCTGTTGTGCACCTTTGCCAGTGTCCACGCCGGCCCGCCCGAAGGCAAGGGCCCGCCGCACAAGGAACACGGCGGCAAGGGCGGGGGCCCCCGGGACAAGGGGGAGTCGATGCACGAGCGCCGCGGCGGCCGAGCGGGCGACCGCCGCGGTGGAGGCCCCGGTGGCGGGGGCGGCTCGGTGGGTGGCGGCGGTGGCGGCACCTTGGTCACCGCCGGCATCAGCATCTCCACCGCACGGCAGATCGCGGTCGATGTCGGCATCCGGCCCGGTGCCTACCAACCGCTGCCGCCTGGCATTCGCAAGAACCTGGCGCGGGGCAAACCGTTGCCCCCCGGCATCGCGAAGAAGATGGCGCCGCCCGCGATGGTCGCGCGCTTGCCGTCCTACCCCGGCTACGAGTGGCGCATCGTCGGCACCGATCTCGTGCTGGTGGCCGTGGCCACGCTCATCATCGCCGACGTGTTGTTCGACATCTTCTGAACCCCGCCCGGGCGAGCGCGGCGGGCCGCCGGCCCGCTCTACACTTGCCGCCATGACGGCGACGCTCAAGTTTCCCCTCTACCTGCAGCTCATCCGCTGGGACAAGCCCGTCGGCACCTTGCTGCTGCTGTGGCCGACCCTGGCGGCCCTGTGGATCGCGGCCGAAGGCTTCCCCGGCTGGCACCTGCTCGGCGTGTACGTGCTCGGCACCTTCCTGATGCGCTCGGCCGGCTGCGCGGTCAACGACGTGGCAGACCGCGACTTCGACCGCCACGTCCAGCGCACCGCGGCGCGGCCGGTCACCACCGGCGCCGTCTCGGTGCGCGAGGCGCTGGCTGTCGGCGCGGCGCTGGCGCTCCTGGCCTTCGCGCTGGTGCTCACGACCAACACCGCGACCATCCTGTGGTCCTTCGTCGCGCTGGCGGTCGCCATCGTCTACCCGTTCACCAAGCGCTTCTTCTCGATGCCGCAGGCCGTGCTGGGCGTCGCGTTCAGCTTCGGCATCCCGATGGCCTTCGCCTCGGTGCAAGGCCAGGTGCCGGCGCTCGCGTGGTGGCTGCTGCTGGGCAACCTGTTCTGGGTGGTCGCCTACGACACCGAGTACGCGATGGTCGATCGCGACGACGACATCCGCATCGGCATCCGCACCTCGGCGCTGACCTTCGGCCGTTTCGACGTGGCCGCGGTGATGCTCCTGTACGGCGCCTATCTCGTCGTGTGGGGCGTGATCGGCTGGCAGCTGGGCCTGGGCTGGCCCTATGCACTCGGCCTGCTCGCCGCGCTGGCCCAAGTGGCGTGGCACTACACGCTGATCCATCGGCGCGAGCGCGAAGGGTGCTTCCGCGCCTTCCGGCTCAACCATTGGGTGGGGTTTGCCGTCTTCGCCGGCGTCGTGCTCGGCTACGCGGTGCGCGGCTGAGGCCCGGCGCTCGGCCGCCCGGAGCCGGGCCGACACCCCCGCGGGGGGTGGGGCGCAAGCCCCGGGGGCAAACACATCGGGCCCGGCCTACCGGCCGAACTCGTCGCCCAGTTCCTTCGCGCGCCGCTGGGCGGCCCGAATCGCGCGCACGAAGGCGGCTTTCAAGCCGTCCTGCTCCATCGACGTGAGCGCAGCGTAGGTCGTGCCGCCCTTGGACGTTACGCGCTCGCGCAGCACTTGCGGCGGCTCGGGCGAGCGGCGGGCGAGCTCGGTGGCACCCGCGAAGGTGCCCAGCGTCAACTCGCGGGCCTGCTGCGCGTCCAGACCCATCTCCTGCGCCGCCTCGATCATCGCCTCGATGAAGTAGAAGACGTACGCCGGCCCCGAGCCGGACAGGGCGGTCACCGCGTCGAGGTCCGCCTCGTCACGCACCCACACGGTGCGCCCGGTGGGCGCGAACACGCGCTCGACGTCGCGCCGCTCCTCGTCGCTCACCTGCGGCCGCGCATACAGCCCCGCGACGCCCAGACCAATCAGCGCCGGCGTGTTGGGCATCGAGCGCACCACGCGCTGGCTGCCGGTGGCGGCCACGATGGCGTCGCAGCGGATGCCGGCCATCACGCTCAGTTGCAGCGCGCGTTGCACATGCGCCGCGCAGGGGGCCGCCGCCTCGCGGAAGCTCTGCGGCTTGACCGCCCAGACGACGAGCCGCGCCTCGGCCAGCCGCGGCGTGGCCTCGGCGTCGGCCCGCACGCCGAACTGCTGTGCGAGCCGCTCGCGCTGCGCCTCGGAGGGCTCCACGACGATCAGCGACTGCGGGGACTGACCGGCCTGCACGAGGCCGCCGATGAGGGCGGAGGCCATGTTGCCGCCGCCGATGAAGGCGATGCTGGAGGTGCTCATAAAGCGCAGTGTAGGGCGCCCGGGCGCGGGTCTCGCACAGGCCAGAAGGTTCGGGCCGCAAGGCCGAAGCGCCGCCTGCGGCCCGCCCTCACCCGGACGCCGCCATGGCGCACCGGGGCCGCACGGCGGCCCAAGAAGCCCGCCAACGACCACCCACGGTGAATGGCGGGCACCGGGGGCGCGGTGCACCAAGCGATTCCCGAGGAGCGACTGCACCGTGCCCCCGGTGCCCGCCCGCTCCACGCCCCGCCAGGCCAGGCCAAGCCAGCGCAGAGCAGCGCAGAGCAGGGCAGGGCAGGGCAGGGCAGGGCAGGCGCCCGCCACACCTCAAGGCCGCAGGCGAGATTTGCCCGGCACCGGCCGACGCTTCAGTGTCCGCCCGCCAGCAGCGTCGCGTTGCCACCGGCCGCCGCGGTGTTGATGGTGAGCGTCTGCTCCCCGCAGAAGCGCAGCAGGTAGTGCGGGCCCCCCGCCTTGGGGCCGGTGCCGCTCATGCCCTCGCCGCCGAACGGCTGCACGCCCACCACCGCGCCGATCATGTTGCGGTTGACGTAGACGTTGCCCACGCGCGCGCGGTGCGCGATCTGATGAGCCCGCCCGTCGATGCGCGTCTGCACCCCCAGCGTGAGGCCATAGCCCAGCGCGTTGATCCGGTCCACCACCGCGTCGATGGAGGCCAGCTCGCCGCTGCCCCAGCGCACCACGTGCAGCACCGGGCCGAAGATCTCCTCGCGCAGATCCTCGATCCGGGCGAGCTCGAAGGCCACGGGTGCGATGTAGTCGCCGGCCAGGCCCGCCGGCATCGGCGTGCGCGCGATGAGGCGCGCCTCGCGCTCCAGCCGCTGCACGTGCCGCACCAGGTTCGCGTGCGCCTCGGCGTCGATCACCGGGCCCACGTCGGTGGCCCACCGCACCGGGTCGCCGACCACCAGCTCTTGCATCGCGCCGCCGATCATCTTCATCACGCCGTCGGCGATGCGCTCGTGCACCAGCAGCAGACGCAGCGCCGAGCAGCGCTGGCCGGTGGAGCGGAAGGCGCTTTGCACCACGGCGTCGGCCACCTGCTCGGCGAGCGCGGTGGAGTCGACGATCATCGCGTTCAGGCCTCCCGTCTCGGCGATCAGCGGCACGATCGGGCCGTCCTTCGCCGCCAGCGTGCGCTGGATGATCTTGGCCACTTGGGTCGAGCCGGTGAAGCACACGCCCGCGCAACGCGGGTCGGCGACGAGCGCCGCGCCCACCGTCTCGCCCAGGCCGTGCAGCAGCCGCAGCGCATCGCGCGGCACACCAGCCTCGTGCAGCAGCTCGACCATGCGCTGGGCCACCGCCGGCGTCTGCTCCGCCGGCTTCGCCGCCACCGTGTTGCCAGTGACGAGTGCGGCCACCACCTGGCCGGCGAAGATCGCCAGCGGGAAGTTCCACGGGCTGATGCACACGAACACGCCGCGACCGCGCATGCGCAGCTCGTTCGATTCACCGGTCGGTCCCGGCAAGGTCTCGCTCACGAGCAGGCGCTCGGCCTGCATCGCGTAGTAGCGGCAGAAGTCCACCGCCTCGCGCACCTCGGCCACCGCATCGGCCATCACCTTGCGGCCCTCGCGCACCAGCAGGCCGCAGAACTCCGGCATGCGCGCCTCCAGCGCATCGGCCGCGCGCCGCAGGATGGCGGCGCGCTCGGCCACCGGCGTCGATTCCCAGGCCGGGAAGGCGGCGTGCAAGGCCTGCATCGCCTCCTCCACGGGGGCGCGCTCGGCCATCGGGATGGCAGGCACCTGCGTGCGCTCGGCGGCTTCGAACAGCGGCAGGCGGTGATGCAGGCAGGCGAGGTCCGCGCCCTTGGAGTTGGGGCGCAGTGGGCCATAGAGCGCCGGCGGCAAGGGCAGCGCCGGGCCCTCGTCGCCCGGGCGCTGCAGCGGCGAGGCCAGGAGCGTCGCGATGGGCACGGCCGGGTCGGCCAGCTGGTGCACGAAGGACGAGTTGGCTCCGTTCTCCAGCAGTCGGCGCACGAGGTAGGCGAGCAGGTCGCGGTGCTCGCCCACCGGTGCATACACGCGCAGGGCGATGCCCTCGCTCTTGAGCACCTCGCGGTACACGCTCTCGCCCATGCCGTGCAGACGCTGCATCTCGAACGCCGCGCCGCGCTCGCGCGCCATCTGCACGATCGCGGCGATGGTGCCGGCGTTGTGCGTGGCGAACTGCGGGTAGATCGAGGGCGCCAGGTCCAGCAGCGCCTGGGCACAGGCAAGGTAGGACAGATCGGTGTGGTGCTTGCGCGTGAAGACGGGGTAGTGCGCCAGGCCCAGCTCCTGCGCGCGCTTGATCTCGCCGTCCCAGTAGGCGCCTTTGACGAGCCGCACCATCAGGCGCAGGCGGTACGTCTGCGCGATACGCCCGACCTCGCGCACCACGTCGAGCGCGCGCGTCTGGTATGCCTGCACCGCCAGGCCGAAGCCCTTCCACTGCGGGAAGTGCTGCGCGATCTGCGCGGCCAGCGCTTCGAGCACGTCGAGCGAGAGCTCCAGCCGCTCGCTTTCCTCGGCGTCGATCGTCAGGTTGATGTTGGCCGCCGCCGCCTGCTCGACGAGCGACCACACGCGCGGCAACAGCACCTCGAAGACGCGCTCGCGCTGCGATTCCTCATAGCGCGAGAAGAGCGCGCTCAACTTGATGGAGATGCCGTCGGAGACTTCGGGACCGGCCTGCGGGTCCACCCCTTGCGCGATGCGCGCAATGGCGTTGCGGTACGACGCGAGGTAGCGCTCGGCGTCTTCCTCGGTGCGCGCGCCTTCGCCCAGCATGTCGAAGCTGAAGCGCAGCGAGCCCACGTCCTTGCGCTGCGAGTTCGCCTCGCGCAGGGCCTCCTCGATGTCGCGCCCGAGCACGAACTGGCGACCCAGCAGTTGCAGCGCCCGCACGCCGGCGGCCACCACGGTCTTGGCGCCCAGCCGTTGCACGAGGCCCGCTTGCGCGGCGTCCTGGGGCAGCAGCTTCTTGGTCAGCCCGATGAGGCTGGACGACAGCCCCGCGAGCACCGGATGCGCGCTGCCGTCGCTGGTGTCGAACGAGGCCCGGCCGAGCTGGTCCGCCGTCAGCGCCATGGCCGTCTCCACGTCGGGCACGCGCAGCAGCGCCTCGGCCAGCCGCATCAACGCGAGCCCTTCGGCGCTGGACAGCGGGTACTCCTTCAGCAGCGACTCCATCGCCCAGAACGGCGCGGGGCGGGAGCGCACCGCTTCCACCCACGGGGTGGCGCGGGCCTGCACCGTGTCCCAGCGCAGTCCGAAGCGTTCCTTCAGGCCGGCGACGACCTCGGCTTCGGGTCGGTCGGGCGGGGCGAGCCGCATCTTGGGCGGCAGGGCGGGGAAGCGCAAAGTCGTGCGAGCCATGGGAGTCTTCTCAGGGTTTTGCATGACTTGCTAGGTTAAGAGTTTCAACCTAGCATCTTTCTCCATTGAGGGGCCCTTCAACAGAGGAAAATCAAGATGAGGTCTGGGGGCGGAGACGGCGGCGATTTGGACAAGATCGACCGCAAGATCCTGAGAATCCTGCAGCAGGACGGCCGTATCGCCAACCTGAAACTGGCGGAGGCGGTGCATCTGTCGCCGACGGCGGTGCTGGAGCGCGTCAAGCGGCTCACGCGCGACGGCTACATCCTCGGCTACGAGGCGCGGCTCAATCCGCTCAAGCTCAACGCGGGGATGATGGTGTTCGTCGAGGTGGTGCTCGACCGCACCACGCCCGACGTGATGAACGCCTTCAAGGCGGCTGTGCAGACCCGCCCCGAGATCCTCGAATGCCATCTGGTGGCCGGCGGCTTCGACTACCTCATCAAGACGCGCGTGGCCGACATGCAGGCCTATCGCGAACTCATCGCCTCGGTGATCTGGTCACTGCCCGGCGTGCGCGAGACCCACACCTATGCGGTGATGGAAGAGGTCAAGAACACGTCGCTGTTGCCGATCTGAGGCTCGTCCACCGGCAGAACGCCGGTCCCTGACTCAGCCCCGCAACACCTCACGCCGCCCGAAGATCGCCGTGCCCACCCGCACCAACGTCGCACCCTCCAGAATCGCCGCCTCCAGGTCCTGCGACATCCCGATCGACAGCGTGTCGAGCGGCAGCCCCTCCTCGCGCAAGCGCTGCCACAGCTCACGCAGTGCCCGGTGAGGCCGCCGCTGGGCCTCCAGGTCGCCCGTCGGCTCGGGAATCGCCATCAGCCCCCGCAACCGAAGGCCCGGCAAGCGCGCCACCGCGCGGGCCACCTCTGAAACCTCGTGGGGTGCGAGGCCGCTCTTGGTCGCCTCGCCGCTGATGTTCACCTGCAGGCACACCTGCAACGGCGGCAGGCCCTCGGGCCGCTGCGCCGACAGCCGCTCGGCGATCTTCGGCCGGTCCACCGAATGCACCCAGTCGAAGCGCTCGGCCACCACACGCGTCTTGTTGCTCTGCAACGGCCCGATCAGGTGCCACTCCAGGCGGTCGCGCAGATCGCCCAGCGCCTCGATCTTGTGCACCGCTTCCTGCACGTAGTTCTCGCCGAAACGGGTGAGCCCCGCCGCATGCGCCTGTCGCACGCAGTCTGCATCGAAGGTCTTGCTCACGGCCAGCAGCGTGACGCTTTCCACGGGGCGACCGGCCCGGGCGCAGGCCGCGGCAATGCGTTCTCGCACTTGTTGTATGTTCTGAGAGATCGTCGCCATAATGGGACGAGCTTAACGTCTTCTTGCGCTGTCGCGCGCCGTTCCCCGCTTTCCCGAGGATCCATGGACATCACGCAGCTGTTGGCCTTTTCGGTGAAGAACAAGGCTTCCGACTTGCACTTGTCGGCCGGGCTGCCCCCCATGATCCGCGTGCACGGCGACGTGCGCCGCATCAACGTCGACCCGTTGGACCACAAGCAGGTCCACGACATGGTCTACGACATCATGAACGATGCGCAGCGCAAGGCGTTCGAGGAGACGCTCGAGTGCGACTTCTCCTTCGAGATCCAAGGCCTCGCGCGCTTTCGCGTCAACGCGTTCAACCAGAGCCGCGGCGCGGGCGCCGTCTTCCGTACGATTCCTTCCAAGATCCTCACGCTCGAGCAGCTCAACGCCCCCAAGGTGTTCGCCGACCTCGCCCTCAAGCCCCGCGGGCTGGTCCTGGTGACCGGCCCCACCGGCTCCGGCAAGTCGACGACGCTGGCCGCGATGATCAACCACCTCAACGAAAACGAGTACGGGCACATCCTCACCGTCGAGGACCCGATCGAGTTCGTGCACGAATCGAAGAAGTGCCTGATCAACCAGCGCGAGGTAGGCCCGCACACCCTGAGCTTCAACAACGCGTTGCGCTCGGCGCTGCGCGAAGACCCGGACGCCATTCTCGTGGGCGAGATGCGCGACCTGGAGACCATCCGCCTCGCGCTCACCGCGGCCGAGACGGGTCACCTCGTGTTCGGCACGCTGCACACCTCCAGCGCGGCCAAGACGATCGACCGCATCGTGGACGTCTTCCCCGCCGCGGAGAAGGAGATGGTGCGGGCGATGCTCTCCGAGTCGCTCGTGGCCGTCATCTCTCAGACGCTGTGCAAGCTCAAGGACGGTTCGGGCCGCGTGGCCGCGCACGAGATCATGCTCGGCACCTCGGCCATCCGCAATCTGATCCGCGAGAACAAGATCGCACAGATGTACTCGGCCATCCAGACCGGCAACAGCATGGGCATGCAGACGCTCGACCAATGCCTCGCCGACCTGGTGCGGCGCAACCTCATTTCTCCGGCGGAGGCGCGCGCGAAAGCCAAGTTCCCCGAGAACTTCCCCGGCTGACGCCACCTCCTTCGCCGCCCCGGTCTTACGCGATGAAGAAACTGATCGACAAACTCAAGGGCGCCCCCGCCGGGTCGGACCAAGAAGAAGGCGCCGAGGATTCGGGCTTTTTCTCCACGATGTTCCAGGAACGCACCGACGACACCCAGCTCGTCACCACCTGGCGCGCCCGCGCGCAGGAGGTGGGGGCGCAGCCCTACGACCGCCGCAAGGGTGCGGAGCGCTTCGCCGAGCTGTGGGGCGCCGACCGCTATGTCGCCTCGCTCGGGCGGGCCGAGCTCGAACGCATGAGCCAGTACCTGGACTTCGTGCAGGTGCCGCCCGGCCAGGAGATCATCGGTCAGGACGAGCAGGGCGACTACATGCTGATCGTGCTCGAAGGCACGGTCGCCGTCGACCGCGTGCAACCGTGGGGCGGCCGCGCCCGGCTGGCCGAGGCGCGGCCCGGCGACATGCTGGGCGAGATGTCGCTGCTCGATGCGGGCGCGCGCTTTTCGGCCTGCAAGACGCTCACGCCCTGCGTGCTGGCCGTGCTCGACGCCGAGGGTCTGGACCGCATGATCATGCAGGAGCCACGACTCGGCCTGGCCTTGCTGGCCTCGCTCGCCCGGCGCCTGTCCCTGCGGCTGCGGCAGGTCAGCGCGCGCCTGAGCGCCTTGCTGTCCCGGGCCTGATGCCCGACGTCGCCTGCCCAGAGGGAACGAAGCATGGAACGTGATCAGGCATCCAAGTTCATCAACGACCTGTTGCGCCTCATGATCGCGCGCAACGGATCGGACCTGTTCCTCACCGCCGACTTCCCGCCAGCGATCAAGATCGACGGGCGGGTCACCAAGGTCTCGCCGCAGCCGCTCAACGGTCAGCACACGATGGCGCTGGCGCGCGCCATCATGAACGACAAGCAGGCTGCCGAGTTCGAGCGCACGAAGGAGTGCAACTTCGCGATCGCACCGCAGGGCCTCGGGCGTTTCCGCGTCAATGCCTTCATGCAGCAGGGGCACGTGGGCCTCGTGCTGCGGGTGATCCCGCAGACCCTGCCCACCATCGACACCCTGGGGCTGCCGCAGGTGCTCAAGGAGATCGCGATGACCAAGCGCGGCCTGGTCATCATGGTGGGCGCCACCGGCTCGGGCAAGTCCACCACGCTCGCTGCGATGGTGGACTACCGCAACGAGAATTCCTACGGCCACATCATCACGATCGAGGACCCGGTCGAGTTCGTGCACCCGCACAAGAACTGCATCGTCACCCAGCGCGAGGTGGGCATCGACACCGACGGCTGGGAGGCCGCGCTCAAGAACACGCTGCGCCAGGCACCCGACGTGATCCTCATGGGCGAGATCCGCGACCGCGAGACGATGGAGCACGCGGTGGCCTTCGCCGAGACGGGCCACCTGTGCATGGCCACGCTGCACGCCAACAGCGCCAACCAGGCGCTGGACCGCATCATCAACTTCTTCCCCGAGGAGCGGCGCGCGCAACTGCTGATGGACCTGTCGCTCAACCTCAAGGCGATGGTGTCGCAGCGGCTGCTGCCGCGGCAGGAGGGCAAGGGTCGCATCGCGGCGGTCGAGATCCTCCTCAACACGCCGCTCATCTCCGAGCTGATCTTCAAGGGCGAGGTGGCCGAGATCAAGGAGATCATGAAGAAGAGCCGCGAGCTGGGCATGCAGACGTTCGACCAGTCGCTCTTCGACCTCTACGAAGGCAACTTCATCACCTACGAGGACGCGTTGCGCAACGCCGACTCGGTCAACGACCTGCGGCTGCAGATCAAGCTCAACAGCCAACGGGCCCGCAGCGCCGACTTGTCGGCCGGCACCGAGCACCTCACCATCGTCTGACGCGGCGTGCCGGGCCCCGGCGGCCCATGCCCCCCGCTCGCGCCCGTCCCGCGCGCCGGTGGCTGCGCGCTTCGTGGCGTGGCGTCACAATCGCTGGCAGGCGCTTCCCGGCGCCTGCCAGCATTCCAGCAAGGAGACGCGCGATGACCACCAAGACCTACGCCCCGATCGACCCGCACACGGTCGCTTTCATCGGCCTGGGCGTCATGGGCTACCCGATGGCCGGGCACCTGGCGCGCGCCGGGCACCGGGTCACGGTCTACAACCGCACCACGGAGAAGGCCGCACGCTGGGCCGAGGAGCACGGCGGCCGGTACGCTGCGACCCCGCGGGAGGCCGCGCAAGGCGCCGACATCGTCTTCGCCTGCGTGGGCAACGACGACGACTTGCGCAGCGTCACGCTCGGTGACGCCGGCGCGTTCGCGGGCATGAAGGCCGGGGCGATCTTCGTCGACCACACCACCGCCTCCGCCGAGGTCGCGCGCGAGCTGGCAGCCGCCGCGCGCGAGCGCGGCCTGGCGTTCATCGACGCACCCGTCTCCGGCGGCAACGTGGGCGCGATCAATGGCGCGCTCACCGTGATGTGCGGCGGCGAGCCGGCCGCCTTCGAGCGCATGCAGCCGGTGGCGATGGCCTATTCCAAGGCCGTGACCTTGCTCGGCGGCAGCGGTGCGGGCCAATTGGCGAAGATGGTCAACCAGATCGCCATCGCCGGCCTGCTGCAAGGGCTGAGCGAGGCCATTGCCTTCGGCCTCAAGGCCGGCCTGGACATGGAGGCCGTGCTCGGCGTGATCGGCAAGGGCGCCGCCCAGAGCTGGCAAATGGACAACCGCGGCCCGACGATGATCAAGGACCAGTTCGACTTCGGCTTCGCGGTCGATTGGATGCGCAAGGACCTGGGCCTGTGCCTGGCCGAGGCCAAGCGCAACGGCGCGCGGCTGCCGGTGACCGCGCTGGTCGATCAGTTCTACGCCGACGTGCAGGCCCAAGGTGGCGGCCGCTGGGACACCTCCAGCCTCATCCGCCGCCTGCGATAAGCAGGCCACGGCCGGTCGCCGCCCCGCCGCCCCGCCGCCCCGCCGCAGCGGGGGCCCGGCGCGAGGCCTGCAGCACGACCGACGGCGCCTGGCTTGGGCCCGCGTCAGCCGGGCGCGCCCGCCGACGTCACTGTCCGGTCGAGCCGCCGCCCGAACCCCCTTGCGGGGCGGACGCGGGCCGCAGGCGGGCGAGTTCCTCTTCGCTGATGATCTCGAACACCTTGACCACCTTCTGCACGCCGCCGACGCTGCGCGCGACCTCGGCGCCGCGGTTGGCTTCGCGCTCGGTCACCAGGCCCATCAGGTAGACGACGCCGCGCTCGGTGACGACCTTGAAGGCGTTGGCCTGCAGGTCGCGTGCGTCGATCAGCGTGGCCTTCACCTTGCTTGCGAGGAGCACGTCGTTCGAGCGCGAGGTCAGCGAGCTGTTGCCCATCACCGCCAGCTCGTTGACGATGGAGCGCACGTTCTCGATGCGCGAGACGGCCTGCTCGACCGCGAGCTTGTCCTGCTCGCTCGGCACCTCGCCCGTCAGCAGCACCATGCGGTTGTAGCTGGTGGCGCTCACGTGCCCGCGCTCGCCCAGCACCTCACGGATGCGGTTGACGGCCTTCAGCTCGATGGCCTGGTCTTCCACCTGGGCGCCGGACGTGCGCCGGTCGGTCACGACCATCATGCCGCCCACCATCGCTCCGCCGACGACCAGCGGTGCGCAGGCAGACAGCAGCGACGCGCCGGCGAGCACGGCGGCCGCGAGCGCCAGGCGGCGCGACGAGAAAGCCAGAGTCGAACGGATGCTCATACGATGTCCTGTTCCCCGAGGAGTTGCGCGTCGACCGCGTCGCAGATGCAATGCAGCGCCAGGATGTGCACCTCCTGGATGCGCGCCGTGCGGTCGTGGGGCACGCAGATGTGCACGTCGGTCTCCGCCAGCAGGTCCTTGAGCTTGCCGCCGCCGCGGCCGGTCAGCGCGATGACCGTCATCTCCTTGTCGTGCGCGGCCTGCACGGCGGCCATCACGTTGGCCGAGTTTCCGCTCGTGGACAGGGCCACCAGCACGTCGCCCGGCTGGCCGAGCGCCTGGACCTGCTTGGAGAACACCTGGGTGAAGTCGTAGTCGTTGCCGACCGCGGTGAGGATGGACGTGTCGGTCGTGAGCGCGATGGCGGCCAGCCCCGGGCGTTCGCGCTCGAACCGGCCGACGAACTCCGCGGCGAAGTGCTGTGCGTCACTGGCGGAACCGCCGTTACCGCAGGCCAGCACCTTGCCGCCCGCCGTGAGGCAACCGATGATCGCGTGCACCGCGTCCGCGATGGGGCGGGCCAGCGCCTCGGCTGCCTGGTACTTCAGGTCGGCGCTTTCGAAGAACTGCTGTTGGATGCGTTGCTCGAGCATGGCAAGCGATGATAAGTCAGCCGCCGCGCTCCGCCCTGGGGGCACGAGGGTGTCGCGTGCCTTGCACGAGCAGCGGGCGTGCAGGACGGCGCGCGCTGGCACTCAGCCGAGGTCGAAGGCGGCGCGCAGCCACTCGAGCCGGTCGCCGTCGATCGCCACCACGTCGAAGCGGCAGGGCGGCGGCGAGGGCAGCCGCAGCAGGAAGTGCTGTGCCGCCCGTACGATGCGCTCGCGCTTGGCCCACGAGATGCTGGCCGCCGCACCCCCGTGGGCGACGCTTCGCCGACGCCGCACCTCGACGAACACCAGCGTGCCGTCGCGGTCGCGCATGATCAGATCCACCTCGCCGGCGCGGCGGTGCGGGCCCCCCGCCAGCCGATAATTGCGCTGCACCAGTCGCAGCCCGGCTCGCTCCAGATGTGCGAGCGCGCGCGCCTCCCCTGCATCTCCCAGCGTCTTCGTCGTGACCATCGAAGCTTCTTCCTGGATCGCCGCGGCGGCCGACGCGGCCGCCAGGCAGCAGTATCCCGCAGCCACGCTCTACGTGGTGGCCACGCCCATCGGCAACCTGGCCGACGTGACCGTGCGGGCGCTGCACGTGCTCGCGCTGGCCGACGCCATCGCCTGCGAGGACACCCGGCACACCGCCCAACTGCTGCGGCACTACGGCATCGACGGCAAACCGCTGATCGCCGTGCACGAGCACAACGAGCGCGAAGCCGCGCCCCACGTGATCGCGCGGCTGCAGGCCGGGCAGCGTGTCGCCTGCGTGAGCGATGCCGGCACGCCGGCAGTCTCCGACCCGGGGGCGCGGCTGGTGCAGGCGGTGCGGGCGGCGGGCCTGCGGGTGGTGCCTTTGCCGGGCCCGAGCAGCGCGGTGGCCGCGTTGAGCGTGTCAGGCGACGAGGCCAGCCGGGGTTTTCGCTTCGTGGGCTTCCTGCCGGCCAAGCCGCGCGAGCTGGAGCAGGCCGTGCAGGCGCTGGACGAGGTCGCCGCGGTGGTGATCTTCGAGGCGCCTCATCGGATCGAGGCGCTGGGCCGGGCCCTGGCCGCGCATCAGTCCGGGCGGACGGTCACCGTGTGCCGCGAGCTGACCAAGCAGTTCGAGGAGATCGAGACCCTCGCCGTCGCCGATCTCCCCGCCTGGCTCGCGGCCCAGCCGCAACGCCGCAAGGGCGAGTTCGTGCTGGTCTTGCACAGCCGCCCGGCGTCCGCGCAGGAGGCGGTCGCCTCGCGCGCGCAAGCGGCGCTCGAGGCCCTCGTGGCGGTGCTGCCGCTGAAGCAGGCCGTGGCGCTTGCCGCCGAGGTCACCGGGGCGCCCCGCAATGCGCTCTACAAGCTGGCCTTGCAATGGAAGCGCGAGCGTGGCCAGGAACGGCAGGACGATCGCGACCCCGGCGAGGAGCACGCCGGCTGATGCCCGGCCTCCTGCGGGCGGGCGCTTCGCGTCAACGCCGCTCCACCACCACCGGTACGAGCCGTAGGGCCTCGCGCACCCGCTCGGCGATGCCGGCGGCTTCTTCGCGGCTCCGGTACGGACCCGCCTGAAGGCGGTACACCGGGGCGTCCTCGACGACCGCGAGCACGGGCGCGAGCCACTCGAGCTCGGAGGACACCCGTTGTCGAAAACCCTGGGCCCCCTCGCGTTGTCGGAACGCGCCCAACTGCACCCAAAAGCCAAGCCCGGGCTGCTGCGCGGCGCCGCCGGAGCGCGGCGCGGCCGGCGCGCCGGCCGCCCCTTCCCCCGGCAAGGCTTCGGTGGGGGAGGCCATCACCGGCTCCAACCCGCCCGCCCGCGAAGGCCGCTCGGCAGGCGACGAGGCCACCTGCACCGGCTCCCCCGGAGCTCGCCGCCATGTGCCCGCCCGGATCTCGTCGTGCGTCAGGCGTTCGACCTCGACCAGGGCGCTGCCGCGATGCACGACCCCGAGCTTCAAGGCGGCCATGTAGCTCAGGTCGATGATGCGGTTGCCGTGGAACGGCCCGCGGTCGTTGATGCGCACGATCACCTCGCGCCCGGTGGCCGGATGCCGCACGCGCGCGTAGCTGGGAATGGGCATCGTCGGGTGCGCCGCGGTCATCGCGTACATGTCGTACGGCTCGCCACTGGCGGTGCGCTTGCCGTGGAACTGCCGCCCGTACCACGAGGCGTAGCCGCGCTCGCGCATCGGGATGTCCGCGAGCACGGGGGTGTACTCGCGCCCTCGCACCACGTACGGCCGGTTCGGCCCCTGCGCGAAGGGCTCCACCCGCGGCTGGACATCGGGCACCGACGCGGCGGGCCCCGGCACCCGATCCGGCGGTCCGTCGGTCTCGTCAGGGCCTGCGGGCCGCGACTTGCCGCCCGGGCCGCTCGCACAGCCGGCGGCGATGCACGCAACACAACACAAGAGCGCCCACCGGCCGGCGCGCTGCCGAGTCCGGCGGGCCCGAGGAAGGCGGGCTCGCATGGCCGGCAGATTAGCAGGGCCGGCGCCGGGGTGTATCGAGGATCGGGCGCCGGCACGGTCCGCCTGCGCACAAATTGCAGATCGAAACGATTCCCCGGCCGCCGAGGGCCTGGACAGTGGCGAACGTGCGGCCCCCTGGCCGCCCGCACGCAGGGGCCGACGGGCGGCGGCGCCTTGCCCGCCCGCTCACTCGCTTACGCGGAACTCGATGCGTCGGTTGCGGGCGCGGCCTTCTGCCGTGGCATTGCTCGCTACCGGCCGGTCGGGGCCGACGCCCGAGGCTTCGATCATCTGCGCAGGGATCTGTCGGCTCACCAGATACGCCTTCACCGCGTCGGCCCGAGCGGCCGACAGGGCGATGTTGGCGTCGCGGCCGCCCACGCTGTCGGTGTGCCCCACCACCTGCACCTTGCGATGGGCAGGCAGCGACTTGAGCGGGCCGACCAGCTCGTCGAGCACCGCGCGCCCAGCGGGTGTGAGCACCGCGCTGCCGGACTCGAACTCGACGATCCGATGGGCCAGCGCCTGGTCGATGATCGACTGCTCATCGGCCCGCACGCGCAGGCCGTTGCGCACGGTGTAGGTGGGGTTGAGCTGCGTCGAGATCTGGCTGGCGACCTGCTGCCGCAGCGCCTCGTTGCCCACCTCGCCCTTGACGTCGATGGTGTTGCCGTGGATGGCCAACTGCCCCCGGCTGACCTGTTTGAGTTCGGGCGAGAGCACCCGCTGCACGTACTGCGACCAGTTCGGCGGCGCCACCACCGGCCCGACGCCGAGCTGGTCCACCACACGGTCGGCGCCGTACAGCTCGCGCACCCGTTGCAAAATGGCCTGCCGCGTCGCTTCGTCGGGCACCGTGCCGGCGACCACGACGGCGTTGGGCGTGGCCGCGGCGGCCGCGCGGGGGGCGGGCGCCGCCGCAGCCGGGCCGGCGGCCGCCTGGGCGCGCACGCCCGCAGCGGCCGTGGCCAGCCACAGGGCCAGCAGCGCGGCCAGCGCGAGCGCGGTGCGCTCGGCTGGCGAACGAGGGGGTCGGAGCAAAGTACTCATAGGCCGAGAAAGGCTTCCTGAAAGCCGTCGAGGGCGAGCTGCAAGGGCAGCTCCGGTTGCTGGAGATGGCTGGACAGCTTGCGCAGCCCATAAGAGCTGCCGAGCGCGTCGTCGATCCATTCGGCCTGGCTGACGTCGACCAGGTCCTCGTGGGCGTCGTCGCCGTTCATCAGTCCCCGGAAGGTGCGGGCCGAGGCCCCGTTGAACCCCACCACCAATTGCGGGCGCGGCACGGTGCGCACGAACAGCGAGACTTCGAAGTCGTGCCGCTGCAGGAAGGGCGACACCAGCGCCAGCCACCAGCTGGCCACGAGCGCGCGGTACAGCGGGTCGCCCGGCAGCGGCAGCACCAGGCCGCGCTCGAACTGCGTCAGGCCCTGCGTGAGCACCGGCTGCAGCAGCAGGCCCACCGCCAGCACGGTGCGTCGCAAGGACAGCGCGTGGCCGGCTTGGCGCAGTTGGGTCTCCAGGCCGCCCACGGTGTGCAGGCCGAGGAAGTCCTGGAACGGCGCGGCGTGCGCCTGCGGCCGCACGTCGGCCTGCACGTCCTGCTGCCCCAGCGTGGCGAGCACGCGGGCCGCATCGGCTTCGCCGCCGCACGCCTGCTGCGACAGCCGCTCCAGTTGGGCCCACACCCGGGCCAGCGAGCTGGGCGCGTGGGTGAGCACCGCGGCCGACGGCTGCGCGATGTCGAACAGCCCCACCATCACGAACGGGAACCGGCGGCCCGAGGCGTCGTGGCTGGCGGTCAACTGCCCGGCGAGCCCCAGGCGCCCGCGCGTGCCCACGAAGGCGAAATGCATCGGTGCGACCCGGTCGTAGTGCAGCTTCCAGCGCGGGTCGGTGGACAACAGCTCCATCCCCTGGGTGAGCCAGCGGTCCAGCGATTGCGTCAGCGCCGCCTGCCCCGGGCTGCGAAGGAAGTCCCCCCGCGTCGGCAGCTTGCCGAAGTACGCCAACGCCAGTGCGACGGTCGGGGCGCTCACGGCTTGGCCTCCGGCGCCGTGCCGGCGTGGGCGGCGACCTGCTCCTCCCACGCCGAGGCCAGCGCGACCGTGGCGGGCAGACGCACGCCCCGCAAGCCGTTCGCGCCCGAGGCCGCCTCGGCCGCGGCGCCGCCCGCGCCGACCTGCGCCGGCGTGCTCACGATGCGCAGCCGCACCGTCACCGCCGTGTCGCCCTTGGGCCAAGTCAGCTCGAAGGTCGAGGCATCGATGCGCTTGCGCTGCGCGGCGGCGACCATGCGTTCGAGTCCGAAGCCGCCCGGTTCGGTCAAGAACTCGACCGACGAGCCGTCGTACTTGACCCCGCTGATGCGCACGCCGGCGCCGGCCTGAGGCCCCGGCCAGGTGAAGTCGCTCCAAGCGGGGGCCGCATTGCGATAGCGCAGCGTCTGCCCGTCGATGTCGATGGAGTATTCGGACAGCCCCTGCGCCGGCGCCGGCTGGATCTGGAAGCGTGTCTGCGCGGCGGCCGAGGCCGTGGCCCCGCCGCCCGCTCCGCCGCCCACCGGGGCGACCCAGGCGTGGAACGCGCCGGTGAACTCCGGTTGCAGGCGCACGCCCATCTCGGCCCACTGGCGCGGCGTGATCTGGTCGCCGCGCCGCACCACCAGCGTGCCGAGGGTGTCGTTCGAAAAGCGCGCGATGGCGCCGTCGGGACCGAAGATCTTGGCGATCTCGGCGGGCGCCGCCTCGACCTTCGAGGCGGTGTCGAACGGGTACTTGGCCGCCAGCGACCGCTGGAACGGCTCGTACACCTGGGCCGTCCACACGCGGTTGATCTCGGCCTCGGCCGGCGGCACCAGCACCGCGAAGGCCTGCATCAACGGGCGCACCAGCAGCGGTCGCAGCGCCGTCTTGGCCCCATCGGGCAGGCCGGTGAGCATCTGCTCGTCGACGAAGCGCAGCGCGTCGGCCAGGTCCGAACCGTTGCCCTCGAGCGTCTGCGCCATCAGCGTGCGCGACGCCGGCCCCGGGTCGCCCTGGTTCTTGATCTGGTTGAAGCGCGTGCGGATCTTGGCCAGGTGCTGCAAGTACGTGCGGGCGAGCGCCTCGCCGTCATGCCGCGGCGCCATCAGCCGGGCGATGCCGGCGAACTCCTTGCCGATCGGCCCCATCGGGATCGCGGCCTGGTCGGCGGTCACCTTGACGTTCACCTCGACGCGCGAGGGCGCTTGCCGCAGGATCGTCTGCCGGAACCACTCCACGACGCCGCGCTGCGCGCCGGCCAGCCGCTCGTTGACGACGCTCGGGTTGTCCCAAGACGTCTCGCGGTACAGCGTGTCGAGCACCTTCTGGATCGGCGACAGCTGCGGGTCGCCCAGGCGATTCATGCGGGCCACCGCCTGATCGAAGCTGCCGAAGGCCGGCACCGAGATGCCGCGCAGGAACTTCTGCCATTCGGCCACGTACTCGGTCTTGTACATCTGCACCAGCGCCTTCTGGATCTGCTCCGGGCTGCCCTCCAGCGTGAGGTCGTCGCGCACGGCGGTCTGCAGCACCCAGTCGGTGCTTTGCAACTCCTTGGCCGCGGCCTCCTTGATCGCGTCCTCGACGTACTTCTCCCAGGCGTCGCGCGTGAACGCGCCGTTGACGGTGTACGAGCCCACGACGGTGTCGCGGTCCTGCTCGCCGACGATGCGCAGCACCGTCACCGGGGCGAAACGCGTCGACGCGCGCGACTTGATCTCGCTGTAGACGCGCTCGCGCGCCGGCATGCCCCGCACCACCCGGCGCAGGTTCTCGCGCGTGGTGTCCACCAGCGTGAGGTTCGTCTTCACCTGCGGGAAGGCCGGATCGCTCACCTGCGTGAGCAGGAAGCTCAACATGCGCTCGGCGCTGCGGATCATCTGCTCGCGCGGCATGGCGCCGCGATTGGCCTCCAGCCAGCCGCGCCAGAAGCGGGTGATCTGATCGGCCAGGTGCCCCGGGTCCAGGCGCTGGCGGTCGGCCAGCATCAGGTAGGTCTTGAGGGCGTTGTAGGCGTCCTCGACGCTGTCCGGCGCCGCCGCCTGGTACGGGGTGCCTGCGGCGGCACTGACCTTGACCGGCGCCGCGCCCGAGGCCGGCAGCCGGGTGAGCGGCTGCAGCGCCGCGGCGTTGCCGTTGACCTCGGTGAGGTAGGCCTCGATGCTCTCGGCCACCGGCGCGAGCATCAACTGCTGCACGCCCGCGAAGTACTCGGCGCGCAGCTTGCGCTCGATCTCGTCGCCCTGGTAGAGCCCGAGCCCCAGGCCCAGCGGCCGGTCGTCGCGCAGCGCTTGCAACTGTTCCAGCCGGTCCTGCAGGATCTCCAGCGCCTCGATGCGCGACTGCAGGTCCAGCCGGTCCTTCTGGAGTTTGATCACCTTGTCGAGGTCGGCCTGCACGTTGGCCAGCAGCTGCCGGTTGCCGGCATACGACCAGGCCCAGCCGCCCAGCATCGCCCCGAGCACGACCACCGAGGTCGCGAAGGCGGCATAGCGCCAGCGACGCTGCGCCCGCGTGGTGTGCTGACGCACCAGGTGCTTGTCCGCGAAGATGACCTTCTGGAACAGGTCCTTCAGGAAGAAGCCGCTTTGCGAATACACCGAGGCGACCGTGCGCGGCTTCAAGTCCAGCGCGAACTGCTGCGCGACCTTCTCGCTGGCGCGGCTGTGCGACGTGCCTTCCTGCACCGAGCTGGTGAAGTAGAAGCCGCGGAAGATCGGGCGGTGCTGGTACGGGTTGTCCTCGAACAGCGTGCCGATGAACGACCGCAGCGCCGGCTTGAGCGCCGCGAACTCCAGCGGAAACGTCAACACGCCCGGCGGCAGTTCCTCGCCGCGGTGCATCGCCATGCGCGCGACCGACATCTCCTTGAGCCCCGCGAACAGCTCGTCGAAGCGTTCGTCGAACGCGGCGATCGCGTCGCTGCGGCCTTGCGTGTCGTAAGGCAGCGTCGCGCCCCACACTTTCTCGCGCTCGGCCGGGTCGCGGTCCTCGAAGAACTCGGCGAAGCCGGCGATGAGGTCGGCCTTCGTGAACACCAGGTACACCGGCGCGAACACGCCCAGCTGCTCGGTCAGCTCCTGCACCCGCTGGCGCAGCTGCTTGGCCAGCGTGATCGCGAAGTCCGGCCGGTGGCCCGCGATGTCGGCCACGCTGGCGACGATCAGAATGCCGTTGATGGGCGCCTTGGGCCGGTGCCGCTTGAGCAGCGAAAGAAAACCGAACCATTCCTGGCGGTCCTCCTCGTGCACCGCATAGCGACCGGCGGTGTCCAGCAGAATGCCTTCGTTCGTGAAGAACCAGTCGCAGTTGCGGGTGCCGCCGATGCCCTGCAGGATGTTGTCGGTCTGGTTCGCGAACGGAAACTTCAGCCCCGAGCGCACGATCGCCGTGCTCTTGCCCGCCGCCGGGTTGCCGATCACCATGTACCACGGCAGCTCATACAGCGCGGCGGCGCCCGTTTCCTGGCCCAGCCGCGAGGTCTTGATCGTCTTGACCGCCTCGGCCAGCCGCTGGCGCAGCGCGTCGACCTCGGCCTTTTTGGCGGCCGGCGCCGCTTGCACGGCCGCCTGCGCCTGCTGTTCGAGGGCCTGGCCGAACTGCGCCGCGGCCCGGCGCTCGCGCCGTCGGCGGTAGAGCCACACGCCCAGCGCCACCGCCAGCACGACGGCGCTCGCGCCGGCCGCCCAAACGAGCGCCACACGCAGCACATCGGCGCCCAGGAACAGGAACGCAATCAAGGCCAGGATCCCGATCGCGCTCAGCGTGCGGGGGTCGATGAGAAAGCTCCAAAGTCGGCTCATGGCGGGAACGTCGGTGATGAATCGTTCAAGCGGCGGGCGCGTCTGCCGCAGAGGGCTGCAGGGCGGGCGCGTGCGCGGCAGGGGTCAGCAAGGCGGCCAGCCGGTCGTGGGGGTGCGCCACGGGCAGCGCGCATGCCGGCGCGCCGAGGTCACGTACGAGCTGCGCGGCCGCCAGCACGCACAGCAGCGCGCTGGCGATGCCCGTGTGGCCGCAGGCGCTGCCGAGGCACACGCAGCGCTCGGCCGCGTCTTCGCCCGGCACGCAGGCCAGCAGGCCGCGGAACAGCTCTGCACTGCGGCCCGCGGTGAGGTCGTGGTCGGAGACGACACGGGCCACGTCTGCGGCCGGCCAGCCCGCCTCGCGCAGGGCCGTCCCGAAGGCGTCCTCGAGCGCTTGCGGGTCCAGGGGGCCGCGTGCGTCGGCACTGCGCTCGCGCCGCCGCAGCGCCAAGGGCTGCAGAAAGACGGCCGGCGCCCCGTCCTCCCAGCCGGCAGGGGCCCCGGCGGCGCCGGGGTGCAGGAGCAGCGCGGCGGCTGCTTCACCGGGCATCCACCCTTGCGGCCGCGACGCGGTGAAAAGCCGCTGCTGCGCATCTAGCTCGTCGATCCAGCCGGCGTCCAGTCCACTGTCGGCCGCGATCAGCAGCACCGGCTCGTGACGGCCCTCGCGGTGCAGCAGGACCAGCCGTTGCTGCGTCTGCCACAAAGCCTGTTCGCCACTGTCGGCCAGCAGCCATTCGCCGTGCCACTGCAGGCCCGGCACGTCGCGGCGGCACTGATCGAGCCAAGCCTGCGCGGCGCGTGCCAACGCCTGGCGCTCGTGGTCGGGCCAACTCGACGGCAGGGCCCACACCACGCGCACGGCAGGGGACGATGCGGCGGTTGCCGCGCCGCGGGGCATCACCAGGGTCGGGTGGTCCGTCTCGGGAGCGCGGTCGGGTGCCGGGGGCGGCTGCCAGGCGGAATGGGCGCTGAGCAGGCGTGCGAGCGGCTCTTGCACGGCCTGCATCGCCAGGCACCACGCGCGTGCCGCGCGCGGCGCCTCCTCCGCAGGAGGTGCCGTGCCGGATTCTGCCGGCTTCGCGTCGGCGTGTTCGCTGCGCCGCGTGAACACCCCAAACCCATCGGCCGCGCGCAACTCGGGGTCGAGCGCCAACGGCGGCAACTCGGCCGCCAGGGCCAATAGCGCCTGCGCATCATCGGCTCCCGGGGCCGCCACGCCCCCGGCGAGCAGTCGGTGGGCCGTCTCTTGCCCGCCGAGAGCGGCGGCCTGGCGCGCGGCAGCGTCGTGGACGGGGGATGGTGACGACGACCCCGACGGGGTCGCCGCCGCGCCTACCGGGGTGGTGCGCGTGCGCCGCATCGCGCGCCACAGCAGCGCCGCAGCCCCCCATGCGAGCACGGGAATGAAGACCAGGTACACGACGAGATCGATCCCGTCCACCGAGCGGCCGGTGCGCTGCCAGTGCCACCACACGGCGCCCCACAGCATCGCCGTCCCCAGCACCACGAGGAGGGCAGCGGTCAGTGTCTTTCGCATGGCGCTCAGACGTCGGTGCTGACCGCCTGGCTCGCGATCAGCGTCGCGCCGCAGGCGCACTTGTCGCCATGGCGCGCGGCCGGCTTGCCGTCGATCAGCATCGTGGGGTCGCCGCTCACGATGACGGTGGTGCGCCCGTGTCCCTTCTTGGGACAGGTGACCTTATCGCCCACGCGCGCGATGCGCTTGCCCCCGGTGTCGGTGGTGGGCGAGGCCTCGATCACCATGCCTCCGTGGTCGGTGCGATCGCCCAGCACGATGAAAGGTCTGCTCATCCTTCCTCCCTCTGTCGCTTTCTTGCTCTTCGTCGGTTCTGACGTGGGCCCCGCGCGGCTCACACGCCGGGCGGGCGCGTCGTCTTCTTCACGCCCGGTCGCCTCAGTTCCACGTGGCCCAGGTCCACGATCGACTTCCAGCGGCCGCCCCAGGTCAGTCCCACGGCCTCGGCCATCTCTCCGTAGAGCTGATAGCCTTTCGCGGCCCACGCGTCCTTCTCGCTGATGACCAGCTTGCCGTCGCGCAAGAACGCGCAATCGGCCGCCAGCCCGAACTGGTGGTAGCTCTGGTATGCGCCGGCGTGAGTGACATGGCCGCCCTTGTGGCGCAGCATCTCCTGACGTTCCGGGCTGCGGTAGCCTTCGAGCAGCACCATCTCGTAGCCGTACCGTTCGCGCATGATCTTGAACACCAGCAGCAGCCGTTGCTGGAAATCGGCATCGAGCAGGGCCCACTCGCGGCTGGCGAAGGCGAGCATCGGCCGCTCGGCCTCGACTTCGCGCGTGGCGAACACCTCCGGTGGCAAAGGAGGGGGCGGCACCAGATGCTCGCCTTCCAGCAGCGCAGCAATCTGGCGGTCCACGGGCCGCTCGCCCCAATCGTCGAAGCCGTCGAGCATGCGATGGCTGCCGAGCCAGTACGCCAGCAACGGCGGCAGGCACACGACGAGCAGACCGCCGGCCAACCATCCCCACTCGCGCGGCCCCCAGGCGTGCAGGCGCTCGCTCAGGCGGGCCCACTGCAAGCCTGCGCCTCGTATGCGCATCAGCCCGGTCGTGGCCTGCCGCGCCGCCCGGCGACCCTGCACCGCGCAGCGGCCCACCCACGCACGCGCTGCGTCGCGCGCCTCGGGCAGGGCGAGCAGCGCCCCCGCCAGCCCGACGATCACGAGGTACGACACCAATGCAGCGGCCAAGCTCATCGCAGGTCGGCCTCCAGATCGCCCCCTCGCCTGCAGGCCCTCGACGGCTTGCCCGTCCGGCACAGGTGGCTCCTACAATCCGACGCCACCGCGACCGCCGCCCGGCGCGGTCCATACCAACAACTTCTCGGGGAGGTCATCGTGTCGGAGATCGAACGTTCCGGCGCCGCGTCCGCGCTGCGCCCGCCCACGCTGCTGTCGTCCAACGGGTCGTCCCATGGGGGCGACTTGCGGCTGCTCTCGGCCGTGGAGGGTCGCAAGGGCTCCCCGCGCGGCGAATCGCCCAGCGGACGGCGCGTGAGCATCGCGCTCATCGTCTGCGCCGCGGCCGCCGGCGCTGCGGGGTGGTGGCACATGGCGGGGCAGCCGGCCGCTCCGGCCCTGCAGGCCGCCTCAGGCCCCGCTGCCCGGCCCACCAGTGAGGCGGCCGCCCCTGTCGCTGCGCGAGTGTCGGCGGCCATGGGCACCGCAGCGGCCCCGGGCGCCGCAGACGCTTCGGGCATCGCCGCCGCCCCCATCGTCGAGGTGGTGCCTTCGGCCTCCGCGGCCGTGGCGTCCATCAAGAGCCCCGCCCCGGCCGCCCCTGCCGCGCCCCAGGCGGCCAGCTCTGCCGGCCCGGTCGGGGCCCCGCAGGGTGCGCCCACGGCGCGCCCTGTCGCATCCGCCCCTACCCGCGCGCAGGCGGCCCCCAAGGTGCGCCGTCCCGCCGCCCCGTCGGCGCGAGCCCAGGAAGAGCTGCCCCCCGCCGTCGCGCGCCAGCGCGAGGCCGACGTGGACCTCCTCGAGGCCATGGTGGCGCACGTCAAAGGGCAGCGTCCCGCGAGCCCGGGCACGAAGAAGTCGGGCGAGGCCGCGTCGTCGCGCCCCTGAGGGGGCACCGCAGCCGCAGCCCGGTGTGCGCGGCCCGGCGGGCGGCGCGCCGGCAGAGGCGGGCGCGTCATGGCAGCGTGATCGTCACGTGCGCCATCTTCGGCGCCAGCTTCACCAGCTCGCTGTAGGCCGCGAGTCCTTGCTCGGTGTCTCGGGCGAGCGAGGCCCGCAAGCCGACGAAGGCGAGCAACCCGGACAGCGCGAACACGGCTGCCACCGACCAGGCCGGCACCTCGTGGCGCAGCGTGTGCACGATGCGATCGGGCGGCAGCGCCCGCGGCGCGAAGCCCACGGCCTTGCCGCGCAAGTGCGCGATCTCGTCCCCGAGCCGGGCCGTCAGGTAGTTGAGCTTCTCCGTGCCCTCCAGCAGGTACTTGCCCTGAAAGCCAAGCAACAGGCACATGTGGAAGACCTCCAGCACCTGCAGCTTGCGGGCACCTTCGCGGCGCAGCGCTTCGAGCCGATCGAAGAAGTGCTCGCCGGCGAGTTGGTCACCGAAGTACTCCAGCTGCAGCGGCCGCAACTGCCAGGCATCGCGGATCGAAAACGACGAACGCAGGATCGTCTCGTCCACCACCGCGCAGAAGGCGTATTTGGCCTGGTGGATGTCGTCGGTCTCCAACCCCAGCCGCTTGGCGGCGCGGTCGAACTGCGCGAGGAAGTCGCGCACGCGCTGGCGGAACTGATCGGCCTGCGTCGGCGGATGACGGTTCTTCAGCAGGAAGAGCATGTAGAAGCCGTCGTACATCAGGTCCAGCATCGTGCGCGGGTCGGCCACCAACACACCTTCGCGGGGGGCGGGCGCGGTGCTTCCTCCGGCATGCGGGCCGAACAACGAGGGAGGCCCTGCGGGGGTCGTCGTCATCAGCGTGTCTCCAGGGGCGTCGTGCGCGGCGTCATTGCGACGCCGCGATCAGCTCGAGCTGCAAGCCCGACATGCCGGCCGGCACGTAGATCGAGATGGATTGGGCCTGCAACATGCGCTCGTACAGCGCGCCGCGCGGCTCGAGCAGGAAGTAGAAGTGTCCGGGGCGCACCGGCACGGCGGCCGGCACCTGCGGCGCGTGGGTGAGTCGCACGCCGGGCAGCGCCGAGAGCACCATCTTCTCCACGTCGTCCGGGGCCCCCACCTTCAACCGCATCGGCACGGCCTCGACCAACTCCGCCGGCGGCAGGTCGGCTGCCACGCCGAGATACAGGTGCGTCTGCGCGTTGATCTTCTCCGAGTCCAGGCGGCCGTGATGGAACGAGGGGCGCACTTCCTCGAGCGCCACGGCGAAGTAGCGCGTCGAGATGACCGTCTCCAGCAGCTCGCGAACGATGTGGTCGAGCTTGGCGAAACCGGGTCCCGGATCCTCGTGCTGATACACGGGCAGATCCGCCAAGGTGTAGGTGCGCGAGAAGGTCATCAGCGCCCCGGCCAGCTCCAGCAGGCGCTCGAACAGGCGCTCCGGATGCAGCCGGGGGTGATGGAAGTGATGCGACAAGGCCGCGAAGGCCGCGCTCGCCGTGTGCAGGAGCCAGAACGACGCCACATCGCCGGAGCGGAACTCGATGATGTTCTTCGAGGGCTCGCGGTGAAAGCCATACAGCGCGTCGACCTTGGCCTGCAGCACGTCCAGCAGGCGGCGCAGCGCACCGTGCAGCACGGGCGAGGCACCGATGGAAAGGGCCGGTGGCACGAAGCGCGCGTCCAGTTCCATCTCGCCGGTGGAGGTGCGCCTGAGCCGCAGCAGCGGCAGGCTGACCAGGTGATCGCGCGGCTGGTGCTCGGCAAGCACCCGCACGCTCTTGCGCAGCGTCGTCACTTCGGCCTCGACCGCCCCGGTGTACCAGTCGGCGGCCGGCTCGTGATGCTGCACGTAGCGCACCGCGGTGGCCGCCTCCTCCAGCGACGAAGCGAAGTTGGTGCCGTGCGTGCGCAAAGGGGCCATCGCGAGGTGAAACACGACCTGAGGGCCCAGATCCGGCAAGGACGACAACGGCACCGGCGGCGGCAGCTCGTCCACCTGGGGCGCGTCGTAGAGTTCTCCATCGGGGAAGACCACCTGCAACTCGGTCAGCCGCAGCACACCGGCCTGCAGCGCCTCTGCAGCGACCTTCACCGACCGCACGCCCCAGGCGTAGGGATGCAAGGCGCGCGCGGTCTGGGCCAGGCGCCACTCGTGGTACGCGTCCTGCCGCTGGAAATGCTGCGGCCGCAGGAAGAGGCCCTCTCCCCACAGCACTTTCGATGAATGAATCACGCGGGACTCCCTTGCACTGTCATCGCGGGCACCGGGCCGAGCCGGTCATCGCCAGGTCCACCTGCGCGCCCACGGGCACACCCTCGCTCACGCTCAGGCTGCACCCGTGTGCGCCCAAGACGATCCCGCTGCGCTCGGCCGAGGCGGCATCGAAGGTGACCTTCCATCGGTGGGGAGCCGGCGCATGGAACAGGGCCACGATGCCCACCGCGGCGGCCTCGCGCGGCACCTTCTCCTTGGTGTCGTACTTCTGCCCAGGCACGAGCAGCACGTCTCGGCTCTCGATCAGGTCATCGCCGAAGAACTGCTTGTCGCGCCCCGGTTCGGCGAAGGCTTCGTACGGTGCCTGCTGGAAGGCCGCCGGGTTCTTGAGCTTGTAGATGCGTGCCACCAGAGACAACGGTCGGCCCGCGGCGTCGTGGTTGAGTTGCGAACCTGCATGAATGCGCAGGGGCACTTCGCGCGGCAGCCGCAGCACTTCGACCTGCGGGAGCGCCGGTGCTTCGGGTTTCTTCAGGCCCGTCTTCTCGAGCAGCGACTTGGTCAGATCACCCAGCGCCTCGTCGGCCGCCTTGGTCGCGGCGCACCCGCCCAGCACGGCGCACGCGGCCCAAGCCCAGGCGCACGCGCACACCCAGCGTGTGTAGAACCCTCCCTGCATGCCTCACCTTGTTGTGTGTGATCGGTCAAAGGCTCGCGAGTGTGATCGTTGATATGGCGAGCCTCTGCAAAGGCCGCGAGTGTAATGAGCGCGCCTGCAAGTGCAACCCCACCGAGGTGGGGATGGGCGTTCGTTTACGTTCAGTTGCACAAAGACACCCCCCTCCTTGGAGGGGAGTGTGCTCAACGCGCGAAGCGCCACGGGTATATTGCGCCTCGCTTTCGCATAGCTCGCTCTCGAAGCGAGGGAGGACGTCACTTCGGTGACGGTGACAACACAAGAGGAGAGAGAAGCGTGATTCGACGCCTGAGTCGGGCCGCCGGCATCGGCGGTTCGTCGGCGACGCGTGCCCTCGTGCGCCGCGTGTCGTCTGTGATCTGCGCCTGCACGCTGGCCGCCTGCGCCAGCAGCCCCAAGAACGAGACTCCCGCGCCAGCCCCCAGCTACGAGCAACTGCTCGAGAACGGGCAGCAAGCGCACAAGGCGGGCGACACCTTGCAGGCCGTGCAAGCCTGGCGCGAGGCCGCGCGCGTGAACCCGACCACCAAAGAGCCCTGGCTGCGCATCGCACAACTGCACTTCGACGCAGGCGACTACGGCCAAGCCATCACCGCCGCGCAGGAAGCCCGCCAACGTGACGCACAAGACGCGACGGCCAACGGCCTGCTGGCCGTCAGCGGCCTGCGTGTGTCGTCGGACGCTCTCGCGCGGCTGCGCAGCGACACGCTGACCGGCTCCACGCGGGCCGAAGCGGAAGCGCTGGCCAAGACCCTGCGCGAGATGCTGGGCACGCCCGTGCTGGTGCCCACGCCCCCGACGCGCGCGGCCGCGCCTCGGCCGAGCAAGGCGGAAGCCGCGTCCTCGCGCCCGGCGAAGCCCGTGGCGCCCGCCTCGCAAAGCGCTTCGGCCGGCCCATCGCCGACGCCGGCGCCCAAAGGCCGCGGCGACGACAAGGCCGCCTCCGGTTCGCGTGATCCCTTCAGCGCCTTGCGCTGAGCCTCCATCAAGCTCAGGGAGTTCTCATGGCTAAGAAAGACAGCGTCCAGAAGAGGCTGGAAAAGGTGCGCCCGCCCCGGGTGCAGCTCACCTACGACGTGGAGCGCGGCGACGCGATCGAGCAGAAGGAGCTGCCCTTCGTGCTCGGCGTGATGGCCGACTTCTCCGGCAATCCCAAGGAGCCGCTGCCCAAGCTGCGCGACCGCAAGTTCGTCCAGGTCGATCTGGACAACTTCGACGAGGTGATGAAGGCCATGGCGCCGCGCGCGACCTTCAGGGTGCCGAACGAACTCACGCCCGAGGGCGGCGAGTTCGCGGTGGACCTCACCTTCGAGAAGATGGACGACTTCCGCCCGGAAGCGGTCGTGCAGAAGGTCGAGCCGCTGCGACAGTTGCTGGAGGCCCGCACCAAGCTGGCGGACTTGCGCAACAAGCTCGCCGGCAACGAGAAGCTCGAGGACATCCTGCAGGACGTGCTGACGAGCACCGAGAAGCTGGCCGAGCTGAGCCGGGCCACCGACACGCCGGAGAAGTGACATGAGTGCCGCCGTCTTGCAAGACAACGCGCCCGGGCTGGCCGCGTCCGCGACCTCGGGGCTGCTCGACGAGATCGTCGCGCAAAGCAAGGTCGCGACCACCGAATCCGAACACCGGCGCGCCAAGGACCTCATCGCCGAGCTCGTCAAAGAGGTGATGCAAGGCACGGTGGTCGTGTCGCAGAACCTCTCGGCCACGCTCGATGCACGCGTGGCCGAGCTCGACCGGCTCATCTCCGCACAGCTGTCGGCGGTGATGCATGCTCCCGAGTTCCAGCGCCTCGAAAGCACCTGGACGGGGCTGCACTACCTGTGCAAGCACACATCCACCGGCGAGTCGATGAAGATCAAGGTGCTGAACGCCTCCAAGAAGGATCTGGTGCGCGACTTCAAGACGGCGATCGACTTCGACCAGAGCACGCTCTTCAAGAAGGTGTACGAGGAGGAGTTCGGCACCTTCGGCGGCTCGCCGTTCGGCGCGCTCATCGGCGACTATGAGATCGGGCGGCATCCCGAGGACATGTACTTCCTCGAACAGATGTCCCATGTCGCCGCGGCCGCGCACGCCCCCTTCATCTCGGCGGCGTCGCCCCAGCTGTTCGGTCTGGAAAGCTTCACCGAGCTGGGCAAGCCGCGCGATCTGTCGAAGGTGTTCGACACGGTCGAGTACGCGAAGTGGAAGTCCTATCGCGAGTCCGAGGACTCCCGCTACGTGGGCCTCACGCTGCCACGCTTTCTCGGCCGCCTGCCGTACGACCCCACCGAGGGCACCGTCACCGAGGGCTTCAACTTCGTCGAGGACGTGGACGGCAGCGACCACTCCAAGTACTTGTGGGTCAACACGGCCTATGCGTTCGGTGCGCGGCTCGTCGCGGCGTTCGAGAACTACGGTTGGTGCGCCGCCATCCGGGGCGTCGAGGGGGGCGGGCTGGTCGAAGACCTGCCCACGCACACCTTCAAGACCGACGACGGCGAGATCGCGTTGAAATGCCCGACCGAGATCTCGATCACCGACCGGCGCGAGAAGGAGCTGAGCGACCTCGGTTTCATCCCGCTCGTGCATTGCAAGAACACCGACTACGCGGCGTTCTTCGGGGCGCAGTCGACGCAGAAGCCCAAGAAGTACGACAGCGATGCCGCCAACGCCAACGCCGCGCTGTCGGCCCAGCTGCAGTACATGTTCGCCGTGTGCCGCATCGCGCACTACATGAAGGCGATGATGCGCGACAAGATCGGCAGTTTCGCTTCGGCCTCCAATGTCGAGGACTTCCTCA
The DNA here is from genome assembly GCF_026013905.1 of Schlegelella aquatica. Classification (NCBI taxonomy): domain Bacteria; kingdom Pseudomonadati; phylum Pseudomonadota; class Betaproteobacteria; order Burkholderiales; family Sphaerotilaceae; genus Caldimonas; species Caldimonas aquatica. The sequence goes on along the minus strand of NZ_CP110257.1, from coordinate 3,192,601 downwards.
ATCGTTGGATCAGCCAGTACGTGACTTCCGACGACAACGCCACGCAGGCGGTCAAGGCGCAGTATCCGCTGCGCGAGGCGAGCGTGCAGGTCTCTGAAGTACCGGGGCGGCCGGGCGTCTACCGTGCGGTGTCGTTCGTGCGGCCGCACTTCCAGCTCGACGAGCTGTCGGTGTCGTTGCGGCTGGTCGCCGAGCTGCCTCAAGGGGCCGGGCGCGGCTGACCGGCCGCTGTCCCCACTCACAGGTTGTCATCACGGTTCGGGCTCCGTTGGGCCCGTCGCGCCGCCCCCGCCCTACGGGGCGGGGGCTTTCTTCAACTCTACGAAATCGAGCGGAGGTAACAGCAGATGAAAGACATCTATGTCGTGTTCAAGAACGGCGACATCAAGGGTGAGACCCGCGATGCGAAGCACGCGGCCGACAAGGCGATCGAGGTGCAGTCCTGGTCGCACGTCATCAAGCAGCCCAAGTCGTCCACCGCGTCCACGGCCGGCGGTCACACGGCCGAGCGCACCGAACACGGAGAAATGATCTTCACCAAGGACATCGATGCGGCCAGCCCGAAGCTGTGGCAGGCCTGCTCGGCCGGCACCGTCTACAAGGACGTGGAGATCTACTTCTACCGTGCGCTGGGCGGCTCCGACACGACGCAGACGGGCAACAAGCGCGTCAACTATCTCAAGATCCAGCTCAAGAACGTCGTGGTGACCTCGGTGTCCACCAACATCGGCGCCGACCATGCCGGCGAGATCCCGACGGAGACCTTCGGCCTGCGGTACTCCGCGGTGCAATGGGTCTACAACGACTCTCCCCTGGACGGTGCCTCTCAGAAGAACACCAACGTCTCGGGCATGTGGAACCTCGCGAAGAACGAGGTCAGCTTCAACTGACGGTCCGAGGGCACGGGGGCTCGCCCTCTGCGCGGTGCCGGCGGCAGTCGGCGCTGCGCAGGTGGCGCCCCCGTCCCGCTGCCTTCGCTGAACACGCATGGCCCGCTTCGCTCCCTCCTTGCTCGACCGGCTGATGGACGATCAGCCCGAAAGCGCCGGGACGGCGTATGCGACGCACGTCGGTCTGGAGCAACTCAAGGACGCGGTAGCCCGCGACCTGGAGGCGCTGCTCAACGCCCGGTGTGGCGTGCGTCGCGAGGCGCTGGCCGGGTTCCGGCATGTCAGCCGGTCGATCCTCAGCTTCGGGATGGTGGACTTCTCGGCGATGAGCCTGGCCCACACCGAGGAGCGAGAGGCGATCTGCCGCGCCATCGAGGACGCGATCGCGACGCACGAGCCGAGGCTGCAGCAGGTGCAGGTCTCGCTGGTCGAGGATGCCTCCTCCCGGGGCTACACCTTCCAGATCCAGGCCCTGCTGCTGGTCAACCCCGCGCAGGAGCCGGTGAGTTTCAACGCGACGCTCAAGCCGTCGACGCAGCTCTATTCCGTGAGCAAGAGCCGGCGCGCGGTGACCCTGTGAGGGTGCGATGCACGACCTGCTGAACCATTACGAGCGCGAACTGGCCTTTCTGCGGGAGCGGTCCAAGCTCTTTGCCGAGCGCTACCCGAAGATCGCGGGGCGGTTGCAGGTCTCCGGCGAGATCGCCGAGGATCCGCACGTGGAGCGGATGATCGAGTCCTTCGCACTGCTCACGTCCCGCATCCACAAGCGCCTGGACGACGACTTCTCGCTCTTCACCGAGAGCTTCCTCGAGGTGGTGTATCCGCACTACCTGCGGCCCTTGCCGTCGGCCTCCATCGCGCAGTTCGAGCTGGGCACGGCGGCCGCGCAGATGAGCGCGCCTGCTCTCGTGCCGCGCGGCACCTCGCTGACCAGCCGGACCGTGCGCGGCGTGTCCTGCCGATTCCGCACGGCGTTCGACGTGCCGCTGCTGCCGCTGGTGGTCGCGCAGGCGCAGTACCGCGCGGCGGTGAGTGCGCCGGCGGGGACCCGCCTGCCGGCCGGAGCGACGTCGGTGCTGTCGATCACCTTGGACCTCGTGGCGCCCCAGATGACGTGGGACGCGCTCGGCATCGAGCGGCTGCGTGTCTTCCTGGACGGCGAGCCGGCACAGGTGAGCGTGTTGCGCGAGGCGCTGGCGTCGCGCGCCGTCGGCGTGATGGTGCACACCGACGAGGCCGGCCCCTGGCAGGGCCCGTTGGGCGCCCCAGGCGCTTCACCGGCGTTGCCCCAGCTGGCCGGCTTCGGTGCCGACGAAGCCCTCCTGGATGCCGACGATCGCAGCCATCCGGCCTACCGGTTGTTGGCCGAGTACTTCGCCTACCCCGACAAGTTCAATTTCATCGACCTGCCTTGGCCGAGCGGGGCCTTGCAGGGCCAGCCGCGCCGCCGCGTGGTGCTGCACCTGCTGTTTGCCGGCATCCGGGCCGACAGCGATGCATCGCGACTGCTGGAGTCGGTGAAGGCCAGCCAGTTCAAGCTCGGTTGCACACCGGTGGTCAACCTGTTCCGCCACCGCGCCGATCCGATCCGCATCACGCACGAACGCACCACCTATCCCCTCGTGGCCGATGCTCGCCGGGCCTACGGGTACGAGGTGTACCGGGTCGAACGCGTCTATCGCGTGCAGCAGACCGCGCAAGGCGAATCGGTGACGGAGTTCCGACCGTTCTATTCGCTTTCGCATGCCGAGGTGGGCGACGGCGGACGCTACTGGTACTTGCACCGCGACGAATCGGTGGCCGAGCACAGCCCGGGCTACGAGCTGGAGCTGGGCATCGTGGACTTGCAGTTCGACCCCCGTGTTCCGCAGGCCGAGACGCTGTCGATCGAAGTGACGGCTTCCAACCGCGATCTGCCGGCCTTGCTCGCCATCGGTCACCCGGCAGGCGACCTCACGATCGAAGGCGGCGGTATCGCGCGCACCGTGCGACTCTTGCGCAAGCCGACGCCCTCGGCGCGGCACGAGCGCGGACGGGGGCTGCTGTGGCGGCTGATCTCGCACCTGTCGCTGAACCACCTGTCGTTGTCGGGCAGCGGCGTGGAGGCGCTGCGCGAGATGCTGCGCTTGTATGACCTCGCGCAGGCGCCGGCCACGCGCCGGCAGATCGACGGCGTGCGGGCGGTGGAGTACCGGCCGACCACTGCCTGGCTGCCGGGCCGTCCGTTCGCCACCTTCGTGCGCGGGATCGAGGTGCGGCTGACGGTCGATGAGGAGGCCTTCGTCGGCAGCGGCCTGGCCGCGTTCGTGGGCGTGCTCGATCGCTTCTTCGCGCTGTACGTGCACGTCAACGGTTTCAGTCAGCTGGTGGTCGTGTCCGAACGCACGGGCCAGGAGGTGTACCGATGCCCCCCTCGCAGCGGCGAGATCTCGTTGATGTGACGGCGCGGCTGCTGGAGCAGCCGCATCGCTTCGGCCTGTTCCAGGCCCTGCGCGTCATCGAGCACTGGCACCGCAGAGCCGGCGGGCGTCCCCGCACGCAGGTGCTGGCCACGGCGGTGCGCTTTCGCAATTCGCTGTCGCTCGCCTTCCCGGCGAGCGAGATCGAGGCGCTGCGCCCCGTCCGCGCCGCTTCGTCGCACGGCCCCGACCCCGCGCTGCTGGAGCTGACGCCCGCGTGCTTCGGCCTGCTGGGGGTGGCCGGGGCGCTGCCGCACTTCTACACCGAGCTCTTCGCGCAACGCGAATCGCACCACAAGGACACTGCGGCGCGTGCCTTTCTGGACGTGTTCCAGCAGCGCGCGGTGATGCTGTTCTACGAAGCGTGGCGCAAGCATCGCCTGGCCTTGCAGTACGAGGACGATCGAAAGCGCCACTTCCTGCCGCACGTGCTGGCACTGGCGGGACTGGGTCAGGACGCGGTGCGCCAGCGACTGCGCGAGAGCGCGGGGCGCCTGAGTGACGAGTCGGCGGCGTTCTTCTCGGGGGCCATGCAGCAGCGGGCGCGCTCGGCCGCGCAGATCCAGCGCGTGTTGTCGGCGTACTTCGGGGTGCCGGTGCGCATCGAGCAGTTCGTGGGCCGCTGGAGCGTGCTGCCGCAGGAAGCGCAGACCTGCCTGGGGCGCGCCGGTGTGCTGGGCGAGACGGCCTTGGTGGGTGCGCGCGTGTGGCAGCGCGACCTGCGGGTGCGCCTGCACATAGGGCCGTTGGGGCGAGAGGAGTTCGACGCCTTCCTGCCTCAAGGCCGCCATGCGGCGGCGTTGCGGGATTGGCTGCCCCTGTTGGCGGGCGCCTGCGTGGAATGCGAAGTGCACCTGACGCTTGCGCCCGGCCATGCGCCCGAGCCGCGCCTCGCGGGGGGGCAGGCCGGCGTGCGCCTGGGGTGGGACGCCTGGTTGCGCACCCGCGCCTCTCACCACCCCCTCAACGACGCCCGCTACGAACTCCAAGCCGCCGGTTGAACGCCGCGGGGCTCATCATCATGACGACGACTCTCAAGACCCTGATCTCCAAGCTCAACACGACGACGCGCAAGGCCGCGGAGCGGGCGGCCAACCTCTGTCTGGCGCGCGGGCACTACGAAGTGGATCTGGAGCACCTGTTCCTGGCGCTGCTCGAAGAGCCGGGCAGCGACCTCGAGACGCTGTGCCGGCAGTTCGACGTGCCGGTGACGGGCTTGCAGCGCGACCTGGAGCAGGAGCTGGCCCGGCTGCAGACGGGCAACACACGCACGCCGGTGTTCTCGCCGCACCTGCCCAAGCTGCTCGAGCACGCCTGGCTCATCGCGTCGCTGGACGTCCAGACGCCACGCATCCGCAGTGCCCATCTGCTGCTGGCGCTGCTGACCGAGCCCAACCTGTCGTCGCTCGCGCTGCGCGGCTCGCCGCTGTTCGCGAAGTTCCCGGTCGATGAGTTGAAGCACCGCTGGGGCGAGCTGACCGCGACTTCTCAAGAGGCGCGGGAGGGCTCGCCCGTGAGCGCTCGACCGCCGGTTGGCGGGGGGGGCGAGTCGGCCGTGTTGTCCGGTCGCACGCCGGCGCTCGACCTGTACACGACCCATCTCACACAGCGCGCGAAGGAGGGCCATCTCGACCCGGTGATCGGGCGCGATGCCGAGATCCGGCAGGTGATCGACATCCTGATGCGCCGCCGTCAGAACAACCCGATCCTGACCGGAGAGGCCGGCGTGGGCAAGACGGCCGTCGTCGAAGGTTTGGCCTTGCGCATCGCGAAGGGCGACGTGCCGCCTCCCTTGCAAGGCGTGGCACTGCACGTGCTCGACATGGGGCTCCTGCAGGCCGGGGCGTCGGTCAAGGGCGAGTTCGAAAGCCGACTGCGGCAGGTGATCGACGAGGTCAAGAAGAGCCCGCATCCCATCATCCTGTTCATCGACGAGGCGCACACCCTCATCGGCGCCGGCGGCCAGGCGGGACAGAACGATGCGGCCAATCTGCTCAAGCCGGCATTGGCGCGCGGCGAACTGCGCACGATCGCCGCCACCACCTGGAGCGAGTACAAGAAGTACTTCGAGAAGGACGCGGCCCTCGCACGACGCTTTCAGGTGGTGAAGGTGGAGGAGCCGAGCGAGCCCGTGGCGGCCGCGATGCTGCGCGCCATGGTGCCGCTCATGGAGCGGCACTTCGGGGTGCGCGTGCTGGACGAGGCGATCACCGAGGCGGTGCGCCTGTCGGCGCGCTACATCAGTGGGCGCCAGCTGCCGGACAAGGCGGTGAGCGTGCTGGACACCGCGTGCGCCCGGGTGGCTTTGGGGCAGCAGACCAAGCCGGCCCGCATCGAGGAGGCCGAGCGTGAGATCGAACGCTTGGACGTCGAGATCCGCGCGTTGGAGCGCGAGGCGGCGACCGGGCGACCCCATCTCGACCGGCTGGCCGAGTTGAACGCGGCGCGGCAGGCGCGCCGGGCGGAGCTGGAAGACCTGCGCGTGCGCTTCGACCAGGAGCGCGTGCTGGTTGCCGAGGTGCAGGCCCTGCGGGCCGAGCTGGAGGCGGCCGGCGAGCTGCCGGTGGCCCGGCCGTCACCCGCCGCGCGGGGACGCAAGGCGCCTGCCGCGCTGGCACTCACCCCGCGTCAGCAAGCGCTCAAGGGCAAGCTCGACGAGCTGGCGGCACTGCAGCGCGACACGCCGATGTTGCCGTTGCAGGTCGACGCGTCTGCCGTGGCGCAGATCGTGTCGGCCTGGACAGGCATTCCGCTCGGCAAGATGGTCAAGGACGAGATCGACACCGTGCGAGAGCTGAAGTCCCTGCTCGAGCAGCGCGTGATCGGCCAGCCGCATGCACTGGAGGCGATTGCGCAACGGGTGCGAACCTCGCGCGCCCAACTGGAGGACCCGAACAAGCCCAAGGGCGTGTTCCTGTTCGTCGGGCCCTCGGGCGTGGGCAAGACGGAGACGGCGCTGGCGCTGGCCGACATCCTCTACGGCGGCGAGCGCAACCTCATCACGATCAACATGAGCGAGTACCAGGAGGCGCACAGCGTCTCGGGGCTGAAGGGGTCGCCCCCCGGCTATGTCGGTTATGGCGAGGGCGGCGTGCTGACGGAAGCAGTGCGGCGCAAGCCCTATTCCGTGGTGCTGCTCGACGAGGTCGAGAAAGCCCACCCGGATGTGCTGGAGCTCTTCTTCCAGGTCTTCGACAAAGGCTTCATGGACGACGCCGAGGGCCGCGAGATCGATTTTCGCAACACGATCATCATCCTCACCTCGAACGTCGGTTCCTCGGCCATCATGCAGGCGTGCCTCAACAAGGCCGCCGACGAGCGGCCCGATCCGCAGGCGCTGGTCGAGGCCATCCGGCCGCAGCTCTACAAGGCCTTCAAGCCGGCCTTCCTGGGCCGCATGAAGACGATCGCCTACTACCCGCTGCCCGACGAGGTGCTGGGCTCGATCATCCGTCTCAAGCTCGAGCGCATCGCCGCGCGGGTGCGCGATCACCACCGTGCCGAGTTCCTGTACGACGACAGCCTGGTCGAGGCCGTGCTCGCGCGGTGCACCGAGGTGGACGCCGGCGCGCGCAACGTCGACCACATCCTGAACGGCACCCTGCTGCCCGAACTGGCCGACACCGTGCTCGGGCGCATGGCCGAGGGCGAGCCCATCGCGCAGATCAAGGTCACAGCGGGCAGGGACGGCCGCTTCAAGTACAAGGTGAGCTGATGAACGGGCTGACCCGCCTGCTGGCGGCGCTCAGCGGAAGCGCCCGCCCCACGCAGCATGAGCGCCTGCTGCGGCTGCACACCCCCTTCGGGCCCGACGTTTTGCTGGCCGAGCGGGCCGAAGTCGTCGAGGGCATTGGGCCTGGGTTGGAAGGCAGCGAGGCCGCCGGCTTCCGCATCCGCCTGACGGCGCTGTCGGTGCGGGCCGACCTGGCGCTCGACGCACTCGTGGGCCAGCCGGTGTTGCTGGAGCTCCTCACCGCGGCCAGCCGCGTGCACCTGCGGCCCTGGCACGGGCACGTCACGGCCTTCTCGCTGCTGGGCAGCGACGGCGGCCTGGCCCGCTACGAACTGACCGTCGAGCCGTGGCTGGCCTTCCTGCGGTGGCGGCAGGACAGCCGGGTGTTCCAGGACATGACGGTGATGGAGATCGTCGAAGCCGTCTTTCAGCGCTATGCGGGGCAGGGGCGCTTGGCCCCCGCCTGGCGCTGGGCCTTGGCGAGTGCCGAGGCCTACCCGCGCCGCTCGCTGTGCATCCAGTACCAGGAGAGCGACCTCGACTTCGTCTGTCGGCTGCTGGCCGAGGAGGGGTTGTTCTGCTGGTTCGAGCACGCCTCAGCCGCGGTGGACGCATCGCTCGGCACGCACACGCTCGTCATTGCCGATCACAACGGCGCGTTCACCCCCGCTGCGACGCCGCGCCTGCGCTACGCCCAGTCCGGCAGCGCGGCCTTCAAGGAGGACGGCCTACAGCAATGGCGCGCGCGGCGAGAAGCCGCCGTGCACGAGGTCTCGCTTGCCAGCTTCGACTATCGCAGCGTCGATCATCGCCCGGTGGCGGCCGCTGCTGCACCCGTGGGCGATGTGCCCCTGGTCATTGCCGACGTGCCGGGCCTGTATGCCTACGAGGACCGCGCCCAGGGAGAGCGGCTGGCCGCGCGGTGGCTCGAGACCTTGCAGGCCGAGGCGCTGCGTTGGTGCGGCGCGGGCACGGTGCGCGATCTCGCCCCCGGGCGGCATTTCGAGGTGCTGGGGCATCCGGTGCGCCAGCCAGGCGCGTTCGTCGCCCTGGAAGTGACGCACCGCGCGCGCAACAACCTCGCGGCGGACGTGGCCGCGCAGATCGAGCAGCGCCTCGGTGAGCCTCCCGAGGGGCTGCGCGTACCCGGCCGCATGGCCAATGACGACGAGGAGCCGGTCTATGGCTGCGAAGTGACCGCACAGCCGATGTCCTTGCCGGTGCGGGCGGCCGCCTCGCGTCGGGGCCTCCATCCCCGGCCGACGGTGTGGGGCGGCCAGACGGCCATCGTGGTGGGCGACGGCCCCGTCCACACCGACCGTGACCACCGCATCAAGATCCAGTTCCACTGGCAACGCGGCAGCCGCGGCAGCCATCAGCTCGCCTGTGAAGACGGATGCAACGCCCCGGCGGGCGACGCCTCTTTCACGTGGGTGCGCGTGGCCGAACCCTTGGCCGGCGCCAACTGGGGCACGGTCTTCACGCCGCGCGTCGGCCAGGAAGTCGTCGTCAGCTTCCTAGACGGCGACATCGACCGGCCCGTGGTGACTGGCGTCGTCTACAACGGGCGCGGCGCAGCCGACGCCCAGGGCAACGAGGTCCTCGGCGGGGCGGTCGGCACCCACGGCAGCGCGCCCGCGTGGTTCCCCGGCGCGGCGGGGCCACACAGCGGCCCCGAAGCCTCGCCGGCGGGCGAGGGCGAGCCCCTCGCGCAGGGTCACCGGCATGCGGCCGTGCTCACCGGCTACAAGAGCCAGGAGTTGAGCTCGAGCGCCCAGGGCAACGGCGGCTACAACCAGATGGTGTTCGACGCCACACCCGGAGCCGAGCGCATCGAGCTGTCGAGCACCACCGCCGCCACCCGGCTGCAACTGGGCCACCTGCTGCACCAGGAGGACAACCAGCGCCTGCAGCCGCGCGGGCATGGGCTGGACCTGTCCACGCGGGCGTGCGGCGCACTGCGCGCGGGCGCGGGCCTGCTGCTCAGCGCCCACGGTCGCCCGCCCAGCAGCGCGCACGCTCAGCAGATGGACGCACGAGAGCCCCGGCAGGTGCTCGCGCGGGCCCGCCAGCTCACCGGCACGCTGACCAGCACCGCCCAGCAGCACCAGGCGCGGCTGGACGGCGAGGCACCGGCCGAGCGCCTGCCCGTCGTCGATGCGCAGGACGCCTTGCAGCGCAGCCTGGCACACCACGTGGACTGCGGTGCGCCCGGCGCCCCCGAGTCGCCCGACCCGCAGGCCATCGAAGGTGGCCGAGGCCGCCATGCCGCTTTCGCACGGCCCGACCTCGTCGTCTCGGCCCCTGGCGGCGTCGCCTGCTTCACGCCGGCCACGATGTGGACGAGCGCGGGCCGCACCATCGGCCTGATGGCCGGGCAGGACGTGGTTTTCAGCACGCAGCGCCATCACACCAGCGCCGTGCGAGCAGGCATCGTGTGGTTCACGGCCGGCCGTGCGCGCGAGCCGGCCAAACCCAATCAGGAGACGGGCATCGCCCTGCACGCGGCCCAAGGCAGCGTCAGCGTGCAGGCGCAAAGCGCCGCCTCGCACTGGCACGCCCAGGGCCGCATCGACATCGCCTCCACCCACGAGGCGGTACACGCCGCCGCACCCGACCACGTGCTGCTGGCTGCCGGCGGCAGCGCGTTGCGCATCGACAGCGCAGGCATCACGCTGACCACCCCGGGGCCGGCGCAGTTCAAGGCCGCGGTCAAGGAGTTGGCGGGGGCGGGGAGTGCGTCCGTTCAGGGGATGGAGCTTGAGTCGGCAGCGCTGACCATGCCGAAGCGCGAGTTGGAGGTGTTGCTGGTAGATGCGGAAGGCAATGTGCCCTCCAGTGAGCCGATCTCGTTAGTCGATTCGGCCGGCGTCCAACATCAGGCGACCGTGGCGGGCGCTGCCGCCAAGATCGCGGGATTCAAGCCGGGCCTGTCCGTGAGCCGTCAGTCGAAGCGTCGTTAGCCGCCACCATGTCAATCCTGAAAGCCGTCGAAGCCGAGCGCAGGCCACAGCCTCGCGTCGTGCCGTCTGACACACAGCAAGTCTGCATCGACCTTCCGGGCGAGGAAGTGCGGTGCGTGGTGCACAAGCCCAAGCTGGAGATCGTGCTGCGCAAGCATCGCGACGTGATCTTTGAGATCCAGTTGTTCAAGGGCATGACCTATTCGGTCGAGGCAGACCAGAGCGACTTCTACAACGCGCGAGACAAGAAGATCGTTCTGCACAAGAAGAGGCAAGCGGTGACTTTTAAGGACGGGGAGCGCTTGCACCTGTGGGTCAGCCGGGAGTTCAAGGGCGCGCTGATCCTTAAGGCCAATGGCAACGTGTGGGGACGATACGAGCCCAACAAGCTCGACCCAGTTCGTTATGGCGCGGATCCGAAAACGAAGCCGGCTCCGTTGATCGTCGTGATGAAGCACAGTCCTTCCGGGGATGACCACGGAGGACCGACTGCCGCGCCCCCTAAGTCATTAGCCACACCTCTCCCTCTCCCCAAATGCACGATAAATGAAGAATCGTTTTCCCCGTTGAACCAGTATGGGATCCCCATGCCTCGTTTTTATACGGAGATGAGGCATGCCCGCACCGCGGGTGCTGGTGACGGCTCCGAGCAGAGCATGCATGTGGTGGAGGTGAAACGGGACCATGAAGCACCTCCTCAGATCGCGGAGTTCTTTAAGCGCGGCGGCGAACAAACTGCGATTGATTCCACCGGCATTTTGACTCGGAATTGGCTGTGGCAGCAAATCACGGGAGGGGCTGCATATGTGAACGACAACCGCCAATGGATCAAAGATTTATGGCGGCAAAAGTTTTACCTCCAGAAAGTCATTCACAAGTCAGGTCCTAAGTGGTATATTATCTTCAAAGGCAATCCAGGGCTCCGCGAATTCCTCAAAGGAACCCGGTACGGCGTCACAAATGCCAAGGTGCTGGCAATAACCGCGGGTGCCGGGTCTGCGGCTGGGTTGCGACACGCGGCATGGGATGCTGCCAAAGGCGCCTTCAAGAAGGCAGGAATGCTTGCCTTGATTTTTACTATCACGATCGATTACGCAGAATGGCTTGCAGATTATGAACAAAGAGACCCGAAAACGGGGAAACCAAAGAAAGATGTCTTTGACTTAGTCTACAAAATTGGCGTGGACGTCGTTAAAGCGGGTGTCAGCGCGGCGTTGGGTTCACTGATCGTCGGGGGGTTGATCACTGCGGCGGCAGGGTTAGGGGTGGCAGTTGCCGCGCCTGTACTCGCCGTGGTTGTGGCCACCGTCGTCGTGTCGGTAGCTGTGGGCATAGGCCTTGACTGGCTCGACAAAAAAACCGGCGCTACAGACAAGTTGAATCAACAAATCCGCGGGGTAGCGCGCGATCTTGAGTCGCGCCTTTCGGTAGATTACAGAGGTTACGTAGCTGCGCTGGAAACAGCAACTTGAAGGGGGAGTCGTATGACGCGACAGTACAGGTCCTCTTTGAGATTCGCCGCAGTTGTGTGGTTGGCAGCCTTTTGTCTGCCGATCCCCGTGATCGACATGCTCGCCGACGGCGGTTACTTGGCGGAGCGATGGTGCCTTGTGTTTCTCGGCGTCGGCATTACGGGAGCGGTGATTGCTGTGGTAGCCAGCCTGGTGATGCGCCAGCCTCCTCGATCCCTGGTGCGCCGCACAGCGGTAGTGGGCCTCGCGATATGGCTGCCTTCCTACCTGTTCTTGTGCATGGCGGCTCTGGGTTACTTGGTCCTCTGGTCAGACGTCCAAATGTGGGTAGGGTTCAGTCTTTTTGTTTTGGGTTCGGTGGTATGGGCTGGTTACGCAATCAAGAAGGTGCGACGAAATATTGCGGGGCGTCGGATATTCGAGCGTCAGTTTGTAATGCGAGAGGATCACATTGGCGTTGCACTCCCGATAAGAATGGATGACGGCGCAACTTCCAACAATGGTCCGATGTCGCGTTTGTCGAACTGGTTGGGTCCTAAGCTTGCCCCGGCGATTCCTCTTGCCTATCCACTGCAGAGATTCATGACCGAAAACGGCGGACTGGGTGCGGTGCTTGCGTTTCTGTCTATCCTCGCAACTCCCCTGGCTCTCTACATAGGCGGACGGCTTTCCGCTGGAGCGTATTTCTGGCTATATTGTGTTCCGCGCTATGAGAAACAACAGGGCAAGCGCGTGCTAAGTGATTCTGCCTAATGTTGCGGCCATACACCGCGGCAATGTTCCAAACATCAGCAGGCCGAAGTCTCCAAGCCAGAACCCACCGCCTTCGACGAACACCATCTGGGCAAGGGTTTTATCGACCAGCGCCTTGAAACGCGCCTGGGTCTCCGGTGAGCGGGCCCCCGTCTCAGGGTCCTTCGATTCGCTGCTGCAGCCGATGAGCAGCGCGACCGCAAGCATGCATGCCGGTAGGCCAGCAAGGTCGCATTGCGGTCCCGAAGCGGTCTCGTTGACATGTGTCCTCCCTCTTTATGTTTTGCATCGACTCGCGTCGAAGGGATTCTCATTCCGCCGGAAGAGGTTATCGAGTTCACCGAGCCCTTCAAGGTCTCGTTCGAAGCGGGGGCGGCCGTCTTTACTGGCAAGATCCGCGTGAACGAGGACTACTTCAACAGCGCGAAGCTGAAGTTCGAGTACTGGCCCGACGCCACACGCCAACCGGAGCTGAAGATGGTGCCGGTGCCAGGCGGAGCAAACTTTGCGGAGGTAGCGGACTGAAATGGGGATGTTCGACCGCACATCGGGTGGCTGGCAACGCGCTAAGGCTGCAACGCACAGCGTGAAGCTGCTGCAGCCGCACCTGCCTCTTGCGCCATGGGGCAATGGCGACCAGATGGTGTACGCCGTCAATCCGGCTTATTTGGAGATCGGACAGGGGGGAGCTCTCCAATGCGGGGCTGGGGGATGCTGGCATTTCTTGGGCTGCCTGCCGTGGGCGGATACGGGCTTCTTTTCGACATCGAACTCTCGGTAGAACTTTGGTCCCGGTTCGGGTGGTCAGATGAGGGAGTCGGCCTTGCAACGCCTGTTCAGGGCCTGTTTTCGGTCGCAGTCTTCGTGCTCTCTACCTGGCTCTTTTGGGTCTACTTCGCGATGAGCTTCCTCACCGTCACCGACCCGGTGGTGCGCTTGGACCACAAGCGGCAGAAGGTGTGGATGTGGATCGGCAAGGGTCCGATCGAGATGGACTGGGCGAAGCTGGTGCCGAGGGTGGAATCCAGCGTGGCGACGGCGTATGCGACGGTGAAGCTGTACCGCGGCCAATACGCCGAGCTCGGTCCCGACGGTGAACCCCTGAAGACCCGCGGCATCCCGCATGTGTTCCAGTGCGGCCAGGTCTCTGCAGCGGAGGAGGGCGTGCGCCCCAGTATGGAGTATGTGCGGCTGTACATGGAAGCAGGCCCGCAGGCGGTGCAGCCGCCGCAGAAGCTGCTGACCCACCGCGTGCGCTGGTACGCGATGGTGAATCTGGCTGGGATGGCCGATGACTGGGTGCGCTGGCGCGAGAACCGCGACAAGCCCTGTGTGGCGCCCGCGCCGTGGATCCGCACCGTGGCTTTCGTGCTGTTGTTCCCGATCCTGTTTCCGATGCAGTTCACGAACTGGCTGGCGCTGGCGCTGGCGCCGCGGCCCAAGTGGCCGAGGGAGCTGGAAGCCTTGCACGCAGCAGATCTGTCGCTGGCGCAGCAAGCCCCGCCCGGGACTGGCGGCGTCACGACGGTCCGCTCGCAAGGGGCTGAGGGGGCGCGACGCAAACCGGTGATCCGTGTCAACGGCGAAATCGTGCGGCGCGACGGATCGTGATCGCGGGCTGCCGCAGTCCTTGATGGATTCGCGCAGCCTGGCGGCCCGCGTCGCGGGCACGGGCCTCACTCGAGTCGAACTCGTTGCGTGGAGGAGGCCTACAGCGAAGCCGCGGAGGCCGAGGAGGCGGTCGCCACGCGGCAACCGCTCCCACCTCGGGCCCTGTCTCACACGCGGCGCTCTACTCGGCCGCTTTGGGCAGCCCCAGCAGTTCTTCGAGATGGGCCAGGCTGCCGGCGTCTTTGATGACTTCGCGCAGCCAGGCGTCCAGGGGCATGTCGCCCCAGCGGGCGGCTTTGTCGGCCAGGAAGGCGACGGGGCTGTGGGGTTCGGTGCGGCGGAAGAAGTCGGCGACCAGGCGCAGCTGCTGGAGGGCTTGGGCTCGGGTCTGGGGTTCGACGGGGCCCATGGGCGACGAGGCGGGGTGCGAGGTGCCGAGGTGCGAGGCGGCGGCGGGCGAGGGGCCGGTGGCGGCGCAGGCCGTCGGCCCGCCGAGCGCGAACGCACCGGGGGCGGCGTGCGACGGGGCGCGGCCGTCCGCGCTGCCGGGGGCTGAAGGGGGCGGCGTCATACGGGCACCGGGGGCCGACGCGCCGGCGACCAGGGCGCCCGCATCTTGCGCCAGACGTTGCACGGCGTGATGGGCGTCGTCGAGCGCTTGGCGCGCGTGGACGAAGGTCGGGGCATCGTCGCCCAAGCGCGGGTCCACCCAGGCTTGCAGCGCGTCCAAGTGCGAGCGGGCACGGGCCAGGGCCGCCAGGTGTTCGTGCCACACGGGGGGCGGCGTCTCATTGCGGGCGCGGGTGACTTGCGCGAGCGTGGGTTTGCCTTCGGGCGCGGAAGCGGCAAGCTCGGGCTGCCGCTCGATCTGCTGTTGCCATTGGCGCGCTTCCTCGAAGTCGAGCAGGCTGTAGCGGCCCGCCGGGGCGGCGGTGACGGCCAGGCGCGGCGCGAGCTTTTGCACCTGGGCCAGCAGCCAGCGCAGCGTGCCTGCGCGTTGCTCGACGTCGTCGCCGTCGGGCAGGGGGTGCAGGTCGTCCCAGTAGCGTTCGCACACCTGCACGGTGTCGGCCAGCCCTTGCGCCAGCCCGGTGTAGCCGCGCGTGCGGGCCAGCGCCTCGGTGCGCCAGGCGAGCAGGCGCAAGTCCTTGGTGTGCTCGACGAGGAGCCGCTCGCACTGGCTCACCACCGCGGGCCAGTCGGCCGTCTTGAGGGCGGTGATCCACTCGCCCTGGTCCAGTGTGGGATCGTCCTCGCGGCGCAGTTCCTGAATCGCGTCGAACTCGGCGGAGAACGACAGGTCTTCGCCGCACGGTCGGGTGTCGGTGATGGGGTGGAGCAGGTCGGCCATGCGGCACGCGGGGGGAAGGTCGGGAAGCGCCGATTGTAGGGAGCGCTTCCCGCCGGACATGCGATGGCGAACACCCCCATGCGGGGGGCACGCGGCCGCGGCCGGGCGGCGCACGAAGACGGCGCCAGCCGATAGGGGGCCGGCCCGGCCCCGCCCGGACCCGCGCGGGCGGATTGGGGCCGATGGGGCTGCCGATGGGGCCGGGGCCCGCTCAGCCGCGTTTGGCCACGAGCGTGAGGATGTCGTAGCTGGCGACGAGCTCGCCGTGCTGGTTGGTCACTTCCACGTCCCAGGCGACGACGCCCTGGCCGACGCCCTTGGCGTCCTTCTTGTGGCGGTCGATCTTGCGCTTGCAGGTCAGGCGCGCTTGGATCGTGTCGCCGATGCCTACGGGTTTGACGAAGCGCAGCGTGTCGAGGCCGTAGTTGGCGAGCACCGGGCCAGGCGCGGGCGAGACGAACAGGCCCGCGGCGGCCGACAGCACGAAGTAGCCGTGCGCGATGCGCTTGCCGAAGGGCGACTCCTTGGCCGCGATCTCATCGAAGTGCATGTAGAAGTAGTCGCCCGACAGACCGCCGAAGGCGACGATGTCGGCCTCGCTGACCGTGCGGCGGTGCGTGAGCAGCGAGTCGCCGACGCGCAGGTCCTCGAAGTAGCGGCGGAAGGGATGCACCTCGGACTCGTGGCGCTGTGCGCCGCGCACGTACTCGCCGGTGACGGCGGTGAGCATGGTGGGCGAGCCCTGCACGGCGGCGCGTTGCAGGTAATGCTTGACGGCGCGCAGGCCGCCCAGCTCCTCGCCGCCGCCGGCGCGGCCCGGGCCGCCGTGCTTGAGGTGCGGCAGGGGCGAGCCGTGGCCGGTGGATTCGGCGGCCGCCTCGCGGTCGAGCACGAGCAGCCGGCCGTGCCAAGCCGCCGCCACCGGGATGGCCTGGGCGGCGACTTGCGGGTCGCGCGTGACCAGAGTGCCGACGAGGCTGCCGCGGCCGCGCGCGGCCAGTGCGAGCGCCTCGTCGAGGTCGTCATAGGGCAGCAAGGTGCTGACGGGGCCGAAGGCTTCGACGTCGTGCACGGCGTCGTGCCGGTGCGGGTCGCGGCTGAGCAGCAGCGTGGGCGCGAAGAAGGCCCCCTCGGTGGCGCCTTCGCCGACGGGCGTGAAGCCCGAGGGATCGCCCCACACCAGCTCGGCGCCTTCGCGCAGCTGAGCCACGCGCTCGGCCACGTCGCGCTGCTGCGCGTGCGATGCGAGTGCGCCCATGCGCACGTCCTCGCGCGAGGGA
Source organism: Schlegelella aquatica (assembly GCF_026013905.1). Taxonomy (NCBI): domain Bacteria; kingdom Pseudomonadati; phylum Pseudomonadota; class Betaproteobacteria; order Burkholderiales; family Sphaerotilaceae; genus Caldimonas; species Caldimonas aquatica. The sequence continues at coordinate 3,176,086 of NZ_CP110257.1, read as the reverse complement.
TCGCCGACGACCACCTTCGCCAACCGTGCGCGCAGGCGGTCGGCCACCGCGTCGAGGTGCCGGCGAGGCACCAGCGCCCGGCGGATCGCGGTGCACTTCTGGCCGGCCTTGACGGTCATCTCGCGCACGACTTCCTTGACGTAGAGGTCGAACTCCTCGTCGTCGGGCGTGACGTCCGGCGCGAGGATGGCGCAGTTGAGCGAATCGGCCTCGGCGTTGAAGGAAATGGACTGCCGCACGATGTTGGGATGGGTGCGCAGCTTGGCGGCGGTGTCGGCCGAGCCGGTGAAGGTGACGACGTCGTTGCCTTCCAGGCGGTCGAGCAGGTCGCCGGTGCCGCCGATCACCAGTTGCAGGCTGCCTTCGGGCAGCAGGCGGCTCTCGTCGATGAGCCGCACCAGCGCTTCGGTGAGGTAGCTGGTCGCGGTGGCCGGCTTGGCGATGCACGGCATGCCGGCCAGGAAGGTCGGCGCGAACTTCTCGAGCAGGCCCCAGACGGGGAAGTTGAAGGCGTTGATGTGCACCGCGACGCCCGCGCGCGGCACGAGGATGTGCGTGCCGGCGAAGTGCCCCTGCTTGCCGAGCGGCACGACCGGCCCTTCATGCAGGAGGTTGCCGGAGGGCAGCTCGTTGGTGCCCAGGCTCGCGTAGGCGAACAGCGTGCCGATGCCGCCTTCGATGTCGATCCAGCTGTCGTTGCGCGTGGCGCCGGTGTGTGCGGACCAGGCGTAGAGCGTTTCCTTGCGCTCCATCAGGTAGCTGGCCAGCGCCTTGAGGCGGGCGGCGCGCTGCTGGAAGTCCAGTTGCAGGAGCGCGGGCGCCGCGCCGCGCGCGTGATGCACGGCCTCGCCGAAGTCGATCGGCTCGGCATGCGTGGCCGCCACCGGTTTGCCGTTGACGGCGCTGCGCAGCACCTGGGCGGACGTCTGGCCGAGCCAGCGCCCGGCGATGTAGCTCTGCAGGACGGGAGGGTTCATGGTGCGATCGAAGAGGAGGATGGAACGGGCGTCGGCGCGGCTTCCTGACGGGCGCCGCCGAGGCCGAGGTAGGTGTCGATGATGCGGCGGTCGTGCAGCAGGGCTTCGGCCGCGCCGCTCAATGCGACGGCGCCCATCTCGAGCACGTAGGCCCGATCGGCGATCTGCAGCGCCGCGCGGGCGTTCTGCTCGACCAGCAGCACCGACACGCCGACCTCACGCAGGCGCGAGACGGTGAGCAGCACTTCGCGCACGATGAGCGGGGCCAGGCCCAACGAGGGCTCGTCGAGCATGAGCAGGCGGGGCTTGGCCATGAGCGCGCGGCCGATGGCCAGCATCTGGCGCTCGCCGCCCGACAGCGTCGCCGCCATCTGGGCGCGCCGCTCCGCCAGGCGCGGGAAGATGGCGTAGACCTCCTGCATGCGCTCGCGCTGCGTGCGGTCGCCGCGCCGCCAGCGCGAGAAGCCGCCCAGCAGCAGGTTGTCTTCGACCGACATCTCGCCGAAGAGCTCGCGCTTTTCGGGCACCAGCGCCACCGAGCGCGCGACCATGCGCTCGACGGTGGGCCGCGCGACCGGCTCGCCGGCCACTTGCACCTGCCCGCGCGAGGGCAACAGGCCCATGATGGCATTGAGCAGCGTGGTCTTGCCCGCGCCGTTGGGGCCGATCACGGTGACGATCTCGCCCTCGCGCACGTCCAGGTCGACCTCGTGCACCGCCTCCACCGGGCCGTAGGAGACGCTGAAGCCGCGCAATTGCAGCAGGGAAGGGGCATCACTCATCGGACGGCCCTCCGGTCACGGCGCGACCGCCTTCCTGCGGGAAGAGCCTGCGGGAGAACAGCGCGCTCATGCCGCAGCCCTCATCAGCAGGTCGTCGCCGCCGAGGTAGGCCTCGAGCACGCGCGGGTCGCGTTGCACTTCGTCCGGGGTGCCGCGGGCGATCACGGTGCCGAAGTCGAGCACGGTGATGCGGTCGGCGAGGTTCATGACGAACTCCATGTCGTGTTCCACGATGAGGATGCCCAGTCCTTCGCGGCGCAGCTGGTCGAGCAGTTGCGCCAGGGCTTGCTTCTCCAGGTGACGCAGGCCGGCGGCGGGCTCGTCGAGCAGCAGCACGGCCGGCTGGCCGGCCAGCGCGCGGGCGATCTCCACGACGCGCTGTTGGCCGAGCGGCAGCGAGCCGGCGGGCGTGTCGACGTGGTCGGCCAGCCCGCACCGTTCGATCTGGCGCAGGGACTCGGCGAGCAGCGCCTGCTCTTCGCGGCGGTCCAGGCGCAGCATCGAGGCGATCCAGCCCTTGCTGCCGCGCAGGTGCGCGCCGAGGGCCACGTTGTCGAGCACGCTGCGCGTGCCCAAGAGGCGCACGTGCTGGAACGTGCGGCCGAGCCCGCGCGCGGCGAACTCGCGGGAGGCGTGGCCGGTCATCGGCTCGCCGAGCAAGCGCACCTCGCCTTCGGTCGGGTCGTCGACGCCGGAGATCATGTTGAAGAACGTGCTCTTGCCGGCGCCGTTGGGCCCGATCAGTGCGTGGACCTCACCGGCCTTGACCTCGAGCGAGACCTTGTTGTTGGCCACGAGGCCGCCGAAGCGCTTGGTCACGTCGCGCGCCTCGATGAGCGTGGTGCCGCGCGGGGGCAACGGGCGCTGCACCAGACGGCCCGCGGCGGCCGCGTCGGGGCGCTCGGCGGGGGGCGCGAACCGGCGCGTCCAGCCGGCGAGCGTCGGCCACAAGCCGTCGGCGAAGCGTTGCAGCACCACCATCATCAGCAGGCCGAAGACGATGACTTCGAAGTTGCCGCTCATGCCGAAGAGCTTGGGCAGCCAGTCCTGCAACTGCTCCTTGAGCAGCGTGATGAGCGCGGCCCCCAGCACCGCACCCCACAGGTAGCCGGCGCCTCCGACCACCGCCATGAACAGGTACTCGATGCCGATGTTGAGGTTGAAGGGCGTCGGGTTGACGAAGCGCTGCAAGTGCGCGTAGAGCCAGCCCGACAGGGCGGCCAGGAGCGCCGCCAGCACGAACACCTTGACGCGCTGCCGGCTGGTATCGACGCCCATGGACTCGGCCATCACGCGGCCGCTCTTGAGGGCGCGGATGGCACGGCCCTCGCGCGAGTCCAGCAGGTTGTGCAAGGCCCACAGCGCGAGCAGCAGCGCCAGCCAGATCGCGATGCCCAGCGCCCGCGGCGACGCCAGCGAGACGCCGGCCACCTCGAGCGCCGGAATGCCGGTCAGGCCGGTGTGGCCGCCCAGGAACTCCAGGTTGCCGAACAGGAAGTACAGGCTCAGGCCCCAGGCGATGGTGGCCAGCGGCAGGTAGTGCCCGGACAGGCGCAGCGTGACGGCACCGAGCCCCCACGCCACGGCGAAGGTGAGGGCCAGGCCGAGCGCGAGCCCCACCCACGGCAGCAGGGCCGCCGGGAGGAAGGCGAGGGCCGACGCCGCGGCCGGCGAGGTGCACACCCACGCGGTGGCATATGCCCCGAGGCCGACGAAGGCCGCCTGGCCGAAGGAGGTCATGCCGCCTACGCCCGTGAGCATCACCAGGCCGAGCGCCACCAGGGCGTACAGGCCGATGTAGTTGAGCACCGTGACGGTGAAGTCCGGCAGGAAGCCCCAGCTCGCGGCGAGCAGCGCGATGGCGCCGAGCGTGACGATGCGCGCGAGCGGCAGGCTCGTGCGCGCCGGCGCTGCGGCGGCCGGGCGCTCGGCGGATGGCGGAGCCGCCACCGGCGTGGTGGCGCGGGAGGGACTGCTCATTCCTCGTCCTCCACATGGTGGCTGCGCAGCGAGCGCCACAGCAGCACCGGAATGATGAGCGTGAACACGATCACTTCCTTGAAAGCGCTGGCCCAGAACGAAGAGAAGGCCTCGAGCTGGCCGACCAGGAACGCCCCGCCCAGCGCCAGCGGGTAGCTCGCCAGGCCGCCGATGATCGCGGCGACGAAACCTTTGAGACCGATCAGGAAGCCGGTGTCGTAGTAGATCGTCGTGATGGGGGCGACCAGCAGGCCGGAGACTGCGCCGATCAGTGCGGCCAGCGCGAAGCTGACGTCGCCGGAGAGCTCGGTCGGGATGCCCATCAGGCGCGCGCCGACGCGGTTCATCGCGGTGGCGCGCAGCGCCTTGCCGACCAGGGTGCGCTCGAAGAACGCGAACATCGCGACCACGAGCGCCACCGTGACACCGAGCACCACGAGGGACTGGCCGGTGACGACGAGGCCGGAGAGGTCGAGCCGCAGGTCGGAGAAGGCCGGCGTGCGAGAGCCCTCGGCGCCGAAGAAGAGCAGCCCGAGGCCGACGAACACCCCGTGCAGGGCGACCGAGACGATCAGCAGCACGAGCACCGTCGCATGCGCGAGCGGCCGGAAGGCCAGGCGGTAGGTGAGGGGCCCCAGGGGCGTGATGAGCAGCACGGTGGCCAGCGCCTGCCAGGCGATCGAGGCCGGGCGCGCCAGCACGAGGGCCACGGCGGCCGCGGGCAGGGCCACGCACCACACGAGGGTGGAGGCCCAGTCGACGGTCGCGCCGCGGCGCTGCCGCCAGGCTTCGACGACCAGCGTCGTCGCGGCCAGCGCGAGCAGCATCCACAGGGTGGCCGGGGTGCGGCCGGCCTGCAACGCCGCCATCGACAATGCGCCGAAGGCGACGAACTCGCCCTGCGGCACGAAGATGACGCGCGTGACCGAGAACACCAATACCAGCGCGAGCGCCATCAAGCCGTAAATGGCGCCGTTGACGACGCCGTCCTGGCCGAGCAGCAGGGCGATTTGCAGGTCCATGGTCAGGGTTGGTACTTCCAGGTGCCGTTCTCGATCTTGACCATCACGCGGGCGCGCTGGTCGAGGCCGAGGTGATCGGTGGGCGACATGCTGAAGATGCCGTGCGCGCCGGGCAGCTCCTTGACCTGCTCGAGCGCGTCGCGCAGCGCGGCGCGGAACTCAGGCGTGCCGGGCTTGGCCTTCTTGAGCGCCTGCGGCACGGCGGCGGCCATCAGCAGGCCGGCGTCCCAGGCATGGGCGCCGAAGGTTGAGACCGTGCCCTTGCCGTAGGCCTTCTCGTAGGCCTGCACATAGGCGAGCGCCGACTTGCGCACCGGGTGGTTGGCGGGCAGCTGCTCGGCCACCAGCACGGGGCCCGCGGGCAGGAAGGTGCCTTCGACGTCCTTGCCGCCCACGCGCAGGAAGTCGGCATTGGCCACGCCGTGGGTCTGGTAGATCTTGCCGGTGTAGCCGCGCTCCTTGAGCGTCTTTTGAGGCAGGGCGGCCGGGGTGCCGCTGCCGGCGATCAGCACCGCGTCGGGACGCGCCGACATGATCTTGAGGACCTGACCGGTGACCGAGGTGTCGGTGCGGGCGTAGCGTTCGTTGGCGATGATCTGCAGTTTCTTCAGGCCGGCTGCTTTCGTGAACTCCTGGTACCAGCCCTCGCCGTAGGCGTCCGAGAAGCCGATGAAGGCCACCGTCTTGACGCCCGAGTTGGCCATGTGCTCGGCGATGGCGAGCGACATCTGGATGTCGTTCTGCGGCGTCTTGAACACCCAGCGCTTCTTGGCGTCCACCGGCTCGACGATGCGCGCGGAGGCAGCCATCGAGATCATCGGCACCTGCGCCTCGGCAACGACGTCGATCATCGCCAGCGAGTTGGGCGTGATCGTCGAGCCGATGACGATGTCCACCTTGTGCTCGGTGATGAGCTTGCGCGTGTTGGCCACCGCCGCGGTGGTGTCGCTCGCGTCGTCGAGGACGATGTAGTTGACCTTCTCGCCGGCGATGGTGGTGGGCATCAGCGAGATCGTGTTCTTCTCGGGGATGCCGAGCGAGGCCGCCGGGCCGGTGGCCGAGACGGTCACGCCGACGTTGATGTCCGCCCAGGCCGCGGTGAATCCGAGCGCGCCGATCAGGGCCGTCAGCAGATGCTTGAATCTCATGGAGTGTCTCCTTCGGTGGGATGAATGGTCAGGCGTGCGAGCATCGGTGCATTCCAGGTTCACGTCATCGGGGACATTACGCAGTCGCGTGGCCGCAGGCTTCGAGGAGCTGCGCGGGGCGCAGGCTCTTGAGGCCGCCGATGAAGAGCTCCGCCACCAGCGGTGCCATCGCGTCGTAGCCCAGGTGGCCGTTGGGGCGCATCCAGGTGAACATCCAGTTGATCATGCCGAACAGCAGCATCGTGAGCGGCTTGGCGAGCCGCGCTTCGGCGAGGTCGGGGCGCAGCACCGCGACGGCGCGCGAGATACCGGCCACCACTTCGCGCTCGATGCCCAGCACGCGCTCGCGGTCGGCCTCTTCCAGGAAACGCACGTCCTCGGTGAGCACGCGGTGGGCATGCTGTGCATCGGTGTACTCCTGCACGAAGCGCAGGATCAGCTCGCGCAGGCGGGGCTCGGGCGCGAGGCCCGCGGCCTCCACCTCCACGAGCAGCGCGCGCAGCTTGAGCACGTGGCCCTCGGCGATCTGAACCAGCAGGCTGTACTTGTCCTTGTAGTAGTGGTAGAGGGTGGCCTTGGACAGGCCGCACGCCTCGGCCACCTGGTTCATCGAGGTCGCCGGATAGCCGCGCAGCGCAAAAAGCTGCGCCGCCTGCGCGAGGATCATCTCGCGCTGGTCGTCATAGCCGGGAGCACGTCCACGGGGCATGTCGTTCGCAATCCTTTCTATCGCTCGTCGAAGGAGAGCACCACGCGCTCGGTCAGCGGGTGGGCCTGGCACGTCAGCACGAAGCCGGCCGCGACTTCCTGCTTGTCGAGCGCGAAGTTGCGCTCCATGCGCACCTTGCCTTCCAGGAGCTTGGCCCGGCACGTGCCGCACACGCCCGAGGTGCACGAGAACGGCACCTCCAGCCCCGCGGCCGATGCGCAATCGAGGATGCTCGGTTGCTCGCGGCGGAACTCGATCTCGCGGCGCAGACCGTCGCGGATGATGACGACCCGGGCGCGCTCGGCGTCGCCGGGCTGCGACTCGTGCATCACCGCGCCGACCGGGCCCTTGGCGTCCTGCGGCAGGCCGAACCGCTCGATGTGGATGCGGTCTTCCGGCACGCCGGCGGCGAGCAGGGCGGTTTCGGCCTCGTCGTTCATCTGGTAGGGGCCGCAGACGTACGCGTGGTCGATGGTCGAGGCCGGCACCACCGTGCGCAGGAACTCGCCGATCTTCTCGCGGTTCATGAGGCCCATGTTGAGCGGTGCGTCCGTCGGCTCGTCGGAGAACACGTGGTGCAACACCAGACGCGTCATGTACTTGTTCTTCAGGTCCTCGAGTTCTTCCTTGAACATCGTGGACTGCAGCTTGCGGTTGCCGTAGACGAGCGTGAAGCGCGAGTGCGGCTCGCGGGCCAGCACCGTCTTCATGATCGACAGGATCGGCGTGATGCCGCTGCCGCCGGCAAAGCCGACGTGATGGCGCTGGGCCTGCGGCTCGATCGGCACGAAGAAGCGGCCTTGCGGCGCCATGACCTGGATCGTGTCGCCCGGCTTGAGCTGCTCGTTGATCCAGTTCGAGAAGACGCCTCCGGGTACTTTGCGCACGCCCACGCGCAGGATGCCTTCGTCCACGCCGGCGCAGATCGAATACGAGCGGCGCAGGTCCTGGCCGTCGATCTCCTTGCGCAGCGTGAGGTACTGGCCCTGGGTGAAGCCGAAGACTTCGCGCAGCTCGGGCGGCACTTCGAAAGTGACGATGACCGCCTCGGGCGTGTCGGGTTCGATGCTGCGCACACGCAGCGGGTGGAACAAGGGGCTGCTCATGGCGTGGTGGCGTTCGCGTCTCGGTGGGGTGGCGGGGTTCGGGGCCCTCAGATGGGCTTGAAGTGTTCGAACGGCTCGCGGCAATCCAGGCAGCGGTACAGCGCCTTGCATGCGGTCGAGCCGAAGGCGGACAGTCGCTCGGTGCGGTTGCTGCCGCAGCGCGGGCACGGCACCGGGGTGCGGGGCAGCACGCGGATCGTTGCGGTGCCTGTCTCGCGCGTCGCGGCCGGCGGCGCGATGCCGTACTCGCGCAGCTTGCGGCGGCCTTCTTCGCTGATCCAGTCGGTCGTCCAGGCGGGGGCGCGCTGCAACGTCACGCGCGCAGGGCCCAGGCCGGCCGCGTCGATCGCATCGAGCACCGCGCGCTCGATCACCTCGGTGGCGGGGCATCCGCTGTAGGTGGGCGTGAGCACGACTTCCAGCATGGCGCCGTCTTCCCGGACGTCGCGCACGATGCCCAGGTCGCAGACCGACAGCGCCGGCACTTCCGGGTCGAGCACCTGCTGCAGCGCCGCCCAGGCGCGTTGCAGGCGCCCGGCCTCGGCGGCCGGTGCGGCGGAGCCGGGCGCGGTGGTCACCACGCGCCTCCCGGGTAGGCCCGCTGCAGGTACTGCATCTCGGCGAGCAGGTAGCCCATGTGCTCGCTGTGCACCCCGCGCTTGCCCGTGCTGCGGAACTTGCCCTCGGCGGGCATCGACAACCGCGCCTCGGAAAGGATCTCGGTCATCTCGGCGTACCAGGGCTCGCGCAGCGCGGCGCAGCTCGGGCCCAGTCCGCTCGCCTCGGCGGCGGCATCCACCTCGTCGGCTTCGAACAGCTCCGGCACGTACGGCCACAGCGCGTCCAGCGCCTCCTGCATGCGGCGGTGCGACTCCGGCGTGCCGTCGCCCAGACGCACCACCCAATCGGCGGCATGCTGCTGGTGGTAGCGGGCTTCCTTCAGCGCCTTGGCAGCGATGGCGGCGAGCTCGGCGTCGCTGGAGTCGCGCAGGCGCTCCCACAGCAGCTTCAGGTAGGTCGAGACCATCGCATTGCGCACCACCGTGCGTGCGAAGTCGCCCGGGCGCGAGGGCCCGCCGGTGCTCACATTGGGCAGTTCGACCAGCGTCGGGTTGAAGAAGTCGCGCTCGTCGCGCAGGAAGGCGAGCTGGTCCTCGTCGTAGGTGCGGTCCTTGCCGCGCCCTTCGACGACCCCGGCGTGCGTGAGCAGCGCGCGGGCCTGCCCGATGAGGTCCAGCGCCATGTTGGTCAGCGCGATGTCCTCCTCGAGGATGGGGGCGTGGCCGCACCACTCGCCCAGGCGCTGGGCGAGGATGAGGCAGGTGTCGGCGGCGCGCAGCAGGTACTGCACCTCGGGACGCCGGTCGATCTGGATGGACTGGGACATGGTGACGCGCCCTTCCTCACATGTGGTCCACCGACTGCGGCAGCTTGTAGAAGGTGGGGTGGCGGTAGACCTTGTCTTCCATCGGGTCGAAGTACATGTCCTTGTCGCCCGGGTCGCTCGCGACGATCTGGTCGCTGCGCACCACCCACACGCTGCTGCCCTCCTGGCGGCGCGTGTACACCTCTCGGGCCATCTGGATCGCCATGCGCGCGTCGGGCGCATGCAGGCTTCCGCAGTGCTTGTGGTCCAGGCCGGAGCGGCTGCGCACGAACACTTCCCACAGCGGCCATTCGTTCTCGGTGCTCATCGTGTTCTCCTTGCAATGCACGGTCATGCCGCCTCGCGTGCGGCTTCGCGCTTGCGGGCATAGGCCAGCGCCGCTTCGCGCACCCAGGCGCCTTCTTCCCAGGCCTTCACGCGGGCGGCCATGCGTTCGCGGTTGCACGGGCCTTCGCCACCCACCACGCGCCAGAACTCGTCCCAGTCGATGCGGCCGAAGTCGTAGTGCTGACGCTCCTCGTTCCAACGGATGTCCGGGTCGGGCAGGGTCACGCCGAGCACCTTGGCCTGCTCGACGGTGGCGTCGACGAACTTCTGCCGCAAGTCGTCGTTGGAAATGCGCTTGATGCCCCAGCGCATCGACTGCGCCGAATGCACCGAGTCGCTGTCGTGCGGGCCGAACATCATCAGGCTCGGCCACCACCAGCGGTTGACCGCGTCTTGCACCATCGCGCGCTGGGCGTCGGTGCCTTTCTGCATCATCACGAGCAGCGCGTCGTAACCCTGGCGCTGGTGGAAGCTCTCCTCGCGGCAGATGCGGATCATCGCGCGGGCATAGGGGGCGTACGAGCAGCGGCACAGCGGCACCTGGTTCATGATGGCCGCGCCGTCCACCAGCCAGCCGATGACGCCGACGTCGGCCCAGGTGAGCGTGGGGTAGTTGAAGATCGAGCTGTACTTCGCGCGGCCGCTGTGCAGCGCCTCCAGCATCTCGTCGCGGCTCACACCCAGCGTCTCGGCGGCGGCGTAGAGGTACAGGCCGTGGCCGCCCTCGTCCTGGATCTTGGCCAGCAAGATCGCCTTGCGCTTGAGCGTGGGCGCGCGGGTGACCCAGTTGCCTTCGGGCAGCATGCCGACGATCTCGGAATGCGCGTGCTGGCTGATCTGGCGCACGAGCGTCTTGCGGTAGTGCTCGGGCATCCAGTCCTTGGCTTCGACGAAGCCGCCTTCGTCGATGCGGGCCTCGAAGCGTTCCTCGAGCCGAGCTTCCTCCGCAGAACGCACCGGCTTGCGGGCCTCCTGCGGCGCGGTGTCCATGGCCTGGGTGTACATGAGGGTCTCCTGGGCAAAAGGGGTCGATGCCGGCGTCGAAAGGCGCCGGGGCTCAACGGGGGCGCTTGTCGATCACGCGGCGGGCCTTGCCCACCAGCGTGCGCTCGATCGACTCCGGCGGCTCGACGCTCACGCGGGTGCTGACACCGACCATCGTCTTGATGCGGTGCTGCAGCTGGCGCGCGATCTCGTCGCGGTTGGCGCTGGTGTGGCGCGGGTCGAGCTCGCAGCGCACCAGCAGTTCGTCGAGGTGGCCCTCGCGCGTGATGACGAGCTGGTACTGACCCGACAGGGGCCCCAGCTGGAGGATGAGTTCCTCGATCTGCGTGGGGAACACGTTCACGCCGCGGATGATGAGCATGTCATCCGAGCGGCCGACGATCTTGCCCATGCGGCGGAAGCTGCGCGCGGTGGGCGGCAACAAGCGCGTCAGGTCGCGCGTGCGGTAGCGGATGATGGGCAGCGCTTCCTTCGTGAGCGAGGTGAAGACGAGCTCACCCTCGCTGCCGTCGGGCAGCACCTCGCCCGTCTCGGGGTCGATGATCTCGGGATAGAAGTGGTCTTCCCAGATGACCGGGCCGTCCTTCGTCTCGATGCACTCGTTGGCCACGCCCGGGCCCATCACCTCCGACAGCCCGTAGATGTCCACGGCGTCGATGCCGGCCTTGGCCTCGATCTCGCCGCGCATGGCCTCCGTCCACGGCTCGGCGCCGAAGATGCCGACCTTGATGCTCATCTCGCGCGGGTCCAGCCCTTGGCGCACGAACTCCTCGATGATCACCTGCATGTAGCTCGGGGTGACCATGATGATGTCGGGCTTGAAGTCCTGGATCAGCTGCACCTGCTTCTCCGTCTGGCCGCCCGACATCGGCACCACCGTGCACCCGAGGCGCTCGGCGCCGTAGTGCGCCCCCAGGCCGCCCGTGAAGAGGCCGTAGCCGTACGCCACGTGCACCATGTCGCCCGGCCGCCCGCCGGCGGCGCGGATGGAGCGCGCCATCAGGTGCGCCCAGGTGTCGATGTCGTTCTTGGTGTAGCCCACGACCGTGGGCTTGCCGGTGGTGCCCGAGGAGGCGTGGATGCGCACGATCTGGTCGCGCGGCACCGCGAACAGGCCGAAGGGGTAGTGGTCGCGCAGGTCCTTCTTCGTCGTGAAGGGGAACTTCGCCAGATCCTCCAGCGATTTCAGGTCATCGGGGTGGACGCCCCGCGCGTCGAAGGTCCGACGGTAGTGCGGCACGCATTCGTAGGCGCGGCGCAGCGTGGCCTTCAGGCGCTCGAGCTGCAGCGCAGCGATCTCGTCGCGGCTGGCACGCTCGATCGGCTCCAGATCGCCGGGGGCGGGTTGCTTGACGGGCATGGATGTCTCCTTGGGACCTCGGGGAGTGCTGTCTCGGACGTCCGCGGCTCAGACGGCCACCACCGGCTTGCCCTTGGCCGTGTAGGAGCGGCCGCGGAAGACGGCGATGCGTTCGCCCTGCTGGTTGACCACCTCGGTGTCGTACAGGCCCGTGCGGCCGCCGCGCGCGACCTCGGTGCAGGTGGCGGTCAACACGTCGCCGAGCCGGGCCGGGGCGAGCAGATCGATCGCGAAGCCGGAAGCCACCGTGAGCTCGTTGTACGAGTTGCAGGCGAAGGCGAAAGCCGAGTCCGCCAGCGTGGCGATCAGGCCGCCATGGCAGATGTCGTGGCCGTTGAGCATGTCCTCGCGCACCGTCATCGTGAGCACCGCCCGCCCGGGCGCCACCTCACGCACCTGCATGCCCAGCGCCTTCGAGGCGCGGTCGTTGGCATACATGCCTTCGCGCACCAGTTCGGCCAGGCGTTGCGCGTCGGGGGTCGGGGTCATGCGGGGGTCTCCTCGGTGATGGGGGTGGATGCGGGGAGGGCGGCACCAGCGGGTCGCGTCAGTGGGCCGCGCCCTCGTCGTCGGGGCCGCGCACGGTGACGTCGCGGTCGGTGAAGACCGGCGGGCGCTTGGCGCCGAAGGCGGCCACACCCTCGAGGTAGTCGTGGGCCCGGCCCAGCGTGCGCTGCCAGCGTGTCTCGAGCCCGAGTGCCTCGTCCATCGAGGAGCCGGCGGCAGCGTCGATCGCCGCGCGCGTGGCGACGAGCGCGCGGGTCGGCATCGCGGCCAGGCGGGCGGCCAAAGCGGCGACCGTCTCGGCCAAGGCGGCGTCGTCCACGCACTGCCAGATCAGGCCGATGCGCGCGGCCTCTTCGGCGGGCAGCTTGTCGCCGAGCAGGGCCAGGCCCAGCGCGCGGGCGCGGCCCACCAGGTGCGGCAGCAACCAGGTACCGCCGGTGTCGGGCACCAGGCCGATCTTGGCAAAGGCCTGGATGAAGCTCGCCGTGCGGGCGGCGACGACCAGGTCGCAGTTGAGCGCGAGGTTGGCCCCGGCGCCGGCGGCCACCCCGTTGACGGCGGCCACGGTGGGCACGGGCATCGAGCGCAGCCGCTGCGCGAGCGGTCGCCAGTGCCGCTCGATGACCGCGCCCAGGTCCTTGGGGGCGGAGCCGGGCTCCACCGAGACGGCCGGGTCCGACAGGTCCTGCCCGGCGCAGAAGCCGCGGCCGGCGCCGGTGATGACGACGCAGCGCACGGCGGTGTCGGCCGCGGCCGCGTCCAGCGCGGACGCGAGGGCCTCGTGCATCTCGCCGGTGAAGCTGTTGAGCGCCGCGGGGCGGTTCAGCGTGAAGGTGCGAACGGCACCTTCTTGCGAGACGAGAACGAGCGGCTCGGACATCGGAACTCCTGCGCAATCGCCCCTGCCGCGGCTTTGCCCCGGCCACTGGGGCGGGCCGCCTACGACAAGGACCAGGCGAACGTGTTGACCCGGGGCAAAAACAGTATTGACCGACCGGTCGGTAGATATTACGGTTGCACCTGGGGCTGACGCAAGTCAAACCCCGCTGGTGAAAACCCGAATCCCCGCTCGCCCGAACCGCACCGCCGGAGGACCCATGCCCTGTTATGCCATCGAGGACGTGATCCCTGTCGTTCATCCCACCGCCTACGTCCACCCGACGGCCGTGCTGATCGGCGACGTGCTGATCGGCCCCGGCTGCTACATCGGCCCCGCGGCCTGCCTGCGCGGCGACTTCGGACGCATCGTCATCGAGGCGGGGGCCAACGTGCAGGACACCTGCGTGATCCACGGCTTTCCGGCGCACGACACGGTGGTCGAGGAGCACGGCCACATCGGCCATGGCGCCGTGCTGCACAGCTGCATCGTGCGGCGCGATGCGCTGGTGGGCATGAATGCGGTGGTGATGGACGAGGCGGAGGTCGGGCCGCAGGCCATCGTGGCGGCCTGCGCCTTCGTGCCGGCGGGCATGAAGATCCCGCCTCGCTCGTTGGTGGCCGGCGTGCCGGCCAAGGTGCGGCGCGAGCTGTCGGACCAGGAAGTGGCCTGGAAGCAGGAGGGCACCCGCACCTACCAGGACTTGACGCGCCGGTGCCTGGCGACGATGCGCGAAGTGGTGCCGCTGCGCGAGCTCGAGGCCGACCGCCCGCGGCTGCGCGCGCCCGACGTGCGCCCGCTGATCGCCACCAAGCGCGACGGCCAGGGCTGAGCGTTCAACGCGGCCGCGGCCACTCGAGCGTCACGGCGAAGCCGCCGCCGGGCGCCTGCGCGGCGCGCAGCTCGGCGCCGTGGGCGCGGGCCACCTGGGCCACCAGCGCCAGACCGAGCCCCGTGCCCCCGGCCGGGGTGGCGCCGCGCTCGAAGGGCCGCGCGAGCCGCTCCCACTCCTCGGGCGAGACGCCCGCGCCGGCGTCGAGGACGGTGAGCCGGCCGGGGGCCACCTCCACCACGACCGGCGTGCGCCCGTGGCGCAGCGCGTTTTCCACCAGGTTGCGCAGCGCGAGGGCGAGCAGGTCGGCATCGGCCTGCAGCACGGGCGGCGGGGCGACCACCCGCACCGACACGGCGGCGCCCTCGCCCCCGAAGTCCGAGACGACCAGCCGGGCCAGTTCGGCAAGATCGAGGGCACTGCGGCGCAGCGCTGCACCGCCGCGCAGGCGGGCAAGGTCGAGCAGGCGCTCGCTGGTGCGGGTGAGGCGGTCGATCTGACGCAGCAGGCTGCGCACGCGCTCCTGCAAGCCTTCGTCGCCGGTGTGCGCCAGCAGGCGCTGCGCCTGCGCGCGCGCGGCGGCCAGCGGGGTGCGCAACTCGTGCCCGGCCTGCGCGGCGAAGGCCTGTTCGGCCTGCAGCAGCTGGCCCACGCGCGCGAGCAGCGCATTGACCGAACGCACGAACGGCTGCATCTCCACCGGCACCGGGGCGAGCGGCAGCGGGTCGAGCTCGTGTGCCGCGCGCCGGTCCAGCGCCTCGCCCGTCTGCCGCACGCCCGCCAGGCCGCGCCGGATCACGACCCCCACGAGCACGACGGCGGCGGGCAGCAGCACCGCGAGCGGCCACATCAGCGCGAGCAGACTCTCGGTCACCGATTCGACACGGTGCTCCAGCGCCTCGGCCACCACCGCCCGGCGGCGTCCGTCGTCGCGGGTGATGACGGCCACCCGCCAGGGGCCCAGGCGATGCAGGCCGTCGGCCAGGTCCTGGCCGAGCGGCTCCTCGGGCGCCTCGTGCGAGCGCAGGCGCAGCCGACCGCGCGCGTCGAACACCTGATAGATGACACGCTCTTCGTGCTCGCCCACCTCGGCCACGCGCGGCGTCGCCGCCTCGTCGTCCTGCAGGGGCAACACCAGCAGGCGTTGCGCGGTCTCTGCCAGCGCGCTGTCGAGCACCTCGCCCGTCTCGTGCCACAGCGCCACACCGGCGCCGAGGGTGCCGGCCACCCACAGCAGCGTCAGCACCGCCACCAGGCGCCAGCGCAGCCCCGCCTCCAGCGAGCGCGCCTTCATGCGCCGGCCGCCGGATCGAAGCGGTAGCCCAGGCCCCGCAGCGTGTGGATGGCGCCGGCGCCGAGCTTCTTGCGCAGGCGGCTGACGATCACCTCCAGCGAGTTGCTCTGCGCGTCCGACAGGCCCGCGTCGGCGAGGGCCGACTCGATCTCCTGCCGGCTGTAGACGCGCCCCGGGTGCTGGGCCAGGCGCGCCAGCACGGCCCATTCCATCGCGGTGAAGCCGACGTCGCGGCTGCCCACGCGCGCCGTGCGCGCGGCCGCGTCGAGCACGATGCCCGGGGCCGGGGCGGCCGGCCCGCTGCGGCGCCGCACGGCCTCCAGCCGCGCGATGAGCTCGTCTAGGTCGAACGGCTTGACGAGGTAGTCGTCGGCGCCGGCGCGCAGGCCTGCGATGCGTTCGGCCACCTGGCCGCGGGCCGTCAGGGCGAGCGCGGGTTCGCGGCGGCCCGCCGCGCGCCACCGGGCCAGCGCCGGCAAGGCGTCCCCGTCGGGCAGCGACAAGTCGAGCAGCAGCGCGTCCGCGCGGTGCTCTCGCATCCAGGCCTCGGCCTGCGCCAGGCGCTTGACCCACTGCACCTCGTGCCCGTGCGCCTCCAGGTGCTCGGTCACCGCTTGACCGAGGTCGATGTCGTCTTCCAGCAGCAGCACTTGCATGGACCGAGTGTGGCGCAGCCGCCCGCAGGCCTCCTGAACCGATTCTGAACCAATCGGCGGCGGCCGTTCAGTTGCGGTTCATCGCCGCTGCCGACACTGCCTGTGCGTGCTCGACCGACACGCTCGACTGTACGAAGGAGGTTCGACATGAAACGCATCGTCCCGACCCTGGCTGCCGCCACGTTCGCCCTCGTCGCGGGGGTGGCCTTCGCGTCCGACAAGTGCGACGCCGGCCCGAAAGACCAATGGCAGCTCAAGGAGGCGCTGGAGAAGAAGCTCCAGGCCGAAGGCATCAAGGTCAAGCGCATCAAGATCGACGACGGCTGCTACGAGGTCTACGGCACCGATGCCAAGGGCGGACGCATCGAGCGGTACTTCCACCCGAAGACCCTCGAGCCCGTCAAGAACTGAGCGGTCGCCCGGAAGGAGCAGGCGATGAACACCGTGCCGAGCCGCGCGGACGAAGGCCGCACCCGCCGCGTCTGGGACCCGCTCGTGCGGGTGCTGCACTGGACCTTCGTGGCCGGTGTGGCCGCCGCCTGGGTCACGAGCGAGGACGGCGGCGCCCTGCACGAGCCGATCGGCTACGTGATCGCCGCGGCCGTCGCGCTCAGGCTGGCGTGGGGCCTCATCGGCCCCCGCTATGCGCGCTTCGCGCAGTTCGTGCGGGGGCCGGGCACGACGCTGGCCTATGCCGGCGCCGCGTGGTCCGGGCGCGCGCCCCGCTACGTGGGGCACAACCCGCTCGGGGGCTGGATGATCCTCGCCTTGCTCGCCCTGCTCGCGATCACAGCCGCCACCGGCTGGGGCATGACGACCGAGGCCTTCTTCGGCGACGAGTGGCTGGAGGAACTGCACGAAGGCGCGGCCACGGGCCTCCTGGGCCTGGTGCTGCTGCACGTCGCGGGCGTCGTGTGGTCGAGCTTGCAGCACGGCGAGAACCTCGTGCGGGCGATGATCGACGGCCGCAAGCGTCCGCCCGCCGCGGGCGACGTGGATGCGGCGTGACGGCGGGGCCCGGCGTCAGGTGCGGTAGCGCTGCAGCCAGTGGGCGTAGGGCGCAGGCAGGGTCCAGGCCGCGCGCTCGACGCCCAGCTTCTTGGCGGCGAGGTAGGGCCAATGCGGGTTCTCCAGCATCGGCCGGCCCAGCATCACCAGGTCCACCTGCTCCTCGCGCACCATCGCGTCGGCCTGCTCGGGGTGGCTGATGTACCAGCTCGTGGCCACCGGCAGCCCCGACTCGCGGCGCACCCGCGCCGCGATCGGCGCCAGCAGCGCCGGGCCCCAGGGCACCTTGGCCTTCGGAGTCGAGAAGCCGATGCTCACGTCCAGGAAGTCGAGCCCCGCCGCCTTGAAGCGCCGGGCCAGCTCGATCGACTCGGCCAGCGTCTCCTCGTCGCGGCCGTCGAACTCGAGGACCCCGAGCCGGGCGCTCAGCACGCGGTCGGCGGGCCACACCTCTCGCACGGCGGCCAGCGTCTCCAGCAGGAAGCGGCTGCGGTTCTCGAAGCTGCCACCGTACTCGTCGTCGCGCTGGTTGGCGTGCACCGACAGGAAGCTCTGCCCCAGGTAGCCGTGCGCGAAGTGCAGCATGAGCCACTGCACGCCGATGTCGCGCGCTCGCCGCGCGGCGGCAACGAAGTCCGCCCGCACCCGGGCGATGTCCTCGTGCGACATGGCCCGCGGGACCTTGCCCAGCTGCCCGCCGAACGGCACCGCCGAGGGCGAGATCGTGGGCCAGCCGCGGGGGTCGCCCTCCGGCATATGATCGTCGCCCTCCCAGGGTCGATTGGCGCTCGCCTTGCGTCCGGCATGGCCGATCTGCAGCCCGGGCACGGCGCCTGCTGCGGCGATGACACGCACCAGCGGCTCGAACGCCTGCGCGTGGCGCTCGGACCACAAGCCGGTGCATCCCGGTGTGATGCGCCCGTCCGGCGAGACCGCGGTGGCCTCGATCACCACCAGCCCGGCGCCGCCGCGGGCCAGGCCGCCCAGGTGCACCGTGTGCCAGTCGGTGGGCAGGCCTTCCACGGCAGAGTACTGGCACATCGGCGAGACGGCGATGCGGTTGCGCAGCGTGACCCCGCGCAGCGTGTACGGATCGAACAGATGGGGCATCGACGGTCGTTGTATGCAGTTGAAACAATTGAGGCGTCCCATTATTCGCACCTGCAGGCTGTCTCGCATCGAGGCCCTCCAAACCCGCCCGGCAGCCGGGCGTATTGCCGGGCGCCGGCACACCGCCTGCCTGGGTGGTCGTGCGCGCCTCGCCCGTGCGCGCCTCGCTTCACGGCGCCGCTCCAGTCTGGCCCGGGTTTGCGCAGGTGCGAGCCTGCGACTTCCCGGCTATGCTCGCGCGCTGGTCCGCGGGACGCCTCCCCGCTGTTCAACCCTGCCCGCATGAGCCCGACGCCCGCCATCGTTTCGACGTCCGAGCCGCCGCGAGCGCCCGTGCGTGCGCTCGAGGCCGGTCATGGCGAGATGTTTCGCCTGATGATTCAGGGCGTGCGCGATTACGCGATCTTCATGCTCGATCCCAACGGCGTGGTGATCTCGTGGAACGAGGGCGCGCAACGCATCAAGGGCTATGCGGCGCACGAGATCATCGGGCAGCACTTCTCGCGCTTCTATCCGCAAGAGGCGCTCGACCGCGGCTGGCCCGAGGAGGAACTGCGCATCGCCCGGCGCGAGGGTCGCCTGGAGGACGAAGGCTGGCGCCTGCGCAAGGACGGTTCCCGCTTCTGGGCCAACGTCATCATCACCGCCCTGCGCGACGCGCAAGGCGAGGTGATCGGTTTCACGAAGGTCACCCGCGACCTGACGGAGCGGCGCGAGCACGAGGAGCGCCTGCGCCAGAGCGAGGAGAACATCCGCCGCCTGGTCGAGGGCGTGCACGGTCACGCGATCTTCACGGTGGACGCCGACGGCCGCGTGATGGACTGGAACGCCGGCGCCGAGCGCGTGCTCGGCTTCCGTGCGGTGGACATCGTCGGGCACCCGCTCGCGCAGCTGTATCCGGACGAGGAGCGCCAGGCCGCCCGTGCCGAGGAGCTGCTGCGGGCGGCGCGCACGCAGGGCCATGCGCAGGACACCGGCTGGCGCCTGCGCGCCGACGGCAGCCGCGTGTGGGCCGAGACGAGCCTGAGCGCCCTGCGTGGCAGCGACGGTACGCTGCGCGGCTACGCGGCCATCCTGCGCGACCTCTCCGAGCGGCGGCGCGTGCAGGAGCTCGAGACCGAGGGCCGCCGCATCAATGAGTTCATCGCGATGCTGGCGCATGAGCTGCGCAACCCCATCGCCCCCATCGCGAACGCGGCCGGCGTGCTGGAGCGCATCGCGCGCGGCTCGTCCGACGTTTCCTGGTGCGCCGACATCATCCGGCGGCAGGTCACGCATCTGTCGCGCCTGGTCGAGGACCTGCTCGACGTGAGCCGCATCACCAGCGGCAAGATCCAACTGCGCCGCGAGCGATTGGACCTGCGCGAAGTGGTGCGCAAGGCGGTGGACGCCAGCCGCGCGCTGGTCGAGGCCTATCAGCACCGGCTGGAGGTGGACCTGCCGCCCGAGCCGCTGCCGGTGGAGGGCGACGAGACGCGGCTCACGCAGGTGGTCGTGAACCTGCTGAACAACGCCACCAAGTACACGCCGCGCGGCGGGCACGTGCGCATCGTCTTGCAGCGCGAGGAGCCGGGCCAGGAGCAGGGCCGGGAGCCCTGGGCGGTGCTGCGCGTGATCGACAACGGCATCGGCATGTCGCCCACGCTGCTGGCCACCGCCTTCGATCTCTTCGTGCAGGGCGAACGCACGATCGATCGCGCCGAGGGCGGGCTGGGCATCGGGCTGACGCTGGTGCGCCGCATCGTCAAGCTGCACGGCGGCCAGACGAAGGCGTCCAGCCCGGGGCCCGGGCTGGGCAGCGAACTGACCGTGCGCCTGCCACTGGCCGCCGTGGCGCCCGGCGAGGCGGCTGAACCGTTGCCCGCCGAGCCCGAGGGAGGGCGCCGCGTGCTGGTGGTCGACGACAACCGCGATGCGGCCGACAGCCTGGCGCAGCTGCTCGGCATGTGCGGCCATTCCGTCTGGGTGGCGTACGACGGCGCGCACGCGATCGAGCTCGCCGCGCGGCACGTGCCCGATGTGATCCTGCTCGACCTCGGCCTGCCCGGCATGGACGGCTTCGAGGTCGCACGCCGGCTGCGCGGCATTCCGCAACTGCGGGCCGCGCTGCTCGTGGCCGTGACCGGCTACGGGCAGGAGGGGGACCGGCGCGCGGTGGCCGACGCCGGGTTCGGCGTCCATCTCGTCAAGCCGGTGGGGCCGGAGGAGTTGCTGCAGGTGGTCGAGGGGCGGGCGGCG
Organism: Schlegelella aquatica; assembly: GCF_026013905.1. Lineage (NCBI taxonomy): Bacteria > Pseudomonadati > Pseudomonadota > Betaproteobacteria > Burkholderiales > Sphaerotilaceae > Caldimonas > Caldimonas aquatica. The sequence continues at coordinate 3,155,761 of NZ_CP110257.1, read as the reverse complement.
TGATGCGTGTCGTCGACGCCGAGGCGGTGGCCGCCGCGCTCGACTGGCCGCGCCTCGTCGCCGCCCTGCGCGAGCTGTTCGCCTGCGGCGCCACCGTGCCCTCGCGCCACGTGCATGTGGTGCAGGCCCCCGGGGCAGAACCCGTCACGAGCCTGCTGATGCCGGCCTGGCACGGGCCCTACTACGGCCTCAAGGCCATCAACATCGCCGCCGGCAACGCGGCGCGGGGCCTGCCGGGCTTGCACGCGGTCTACCTGCTGTTCGACGCCGCCACCGGCGTGCCGCTCGCCTGCATGGACGGCGACGAGCTCACCGCGCGGCGCACGGTCGCCACTTCTGCGCTCGCCGCCTCGTGGCTCGCGCGGCCCGACGCGCGCCGGCTGCTCGTGGTGGGCGCCGGTCGGCTCGCGCGGCGACTGCCCTGGGCGTACCGGGCCGTGCGGCCGATCGAGGAGGTGCAGATCTGGGCCCGACGTCCCGAGCAGGCCCGCGCGCTGGCCGACGAGTGGCGCGGCCAGGGGCTGCAGGCGCGGGCCGTGGACGACCTGGAAGCCGCGGTGCGACGGGCCGACATCGTCAGCTGCGCGACCCTTTCCACGGCGCCCTTGGTGCACGGCGCCTCGCTGGCTGCCGGCAGCCACCTCGACCTCATCGGCAGTTTCACGCCCGAGATGCGCGAAGCCGACGAGGCGTGCTTCGCCGGCGCGCGCGTGGCGGTGGACACCGACGAGGCGCTGCGCAAGAGCGGCGACCTGATCGCCCCGGTGGCCGGGGGCGTGCTCGACCCGACGGCGGTCGTCACGCTGCAGCATCTCGCCCGCGGCGAGGCTGGCGGGCGGCAGTCGGCCGCCGAGCGCACCGTGTTCAAGTCCGTCGGAATGGCGCTGGAGGACCTGGCCGCCGCCATCCTCGTGCACCGCTCGATCGCCCCTGCGCAGCCCGAGCGCTCCTCGCCGCCGGAGCACTGACTGAGCGCCGTCGGGCCGAGGGCGGCGCTACGAGCGGTGCGGCACGGGCCGGCGCCAGCGATGGCGGAAGTCGTCGACCACCGGCATGGCGGCCATCACCACCAACACGGCCGCGAAGGGCAGCGCGGCCAGGAAACCCAGCGTCTTGAAGGCGGTGGCGCCGGTCACCGCCCCGCCGAAGAACATGCCGAGGATCAGCAGGTGCAGCTTGAGCTTGTCGCGGTTGGCCACGACGTAGTGAAGCGCGTTGCGCTCGTGCGAGCGGTTCCAGTAGAGCAGCCGGCCCAGTTCGATGCCGAGGTCGGTGACGATCCCCGTCATGTGCGTGGTGCGGATCTCTGCGCGTGAGACCTTGGTCACGACGGCGTTCTGCAAGCCCATTACGAAGCACAGCACCAACACCGTGGCGGGCACCAGCAGATCGGCCATGTCCGCGAGCCGCGTGCCCAGCACGCCGAAGCCCACGAGCAGCGCCGCCTCCAGCAGCAGCGACAGCGCGTACTCGCTGTGCATCTGCCGCCGCCGGGCCCAGTTGGTGAGCAAGGCGGTGGTGGCTGCACCGAGCACGAAAGCCACGAGCAAGGCCAGGCCCGCCAGTGCCAGCATCCAGTGGCCGAGCACCATGTCATCGGCGGCCGCCGAGACGATGCCGGTCATGTGCGAGGTGTAACGGCCCACGGCCAGGAAACCGCCCGCGTTGATGGCGCCGGCCACGAAGGCGAGCACGGCGCCCAACTGCCGGTTGGCCGCCACCGTGCGCTCACGGCCGGTCAGGCGGCGCAGGAAGTCGAACATTCGGGGGGTGGAGGCGGCAGGGCGCAAGGCAAGGTGGCGCGGCTGGCGGGGATCGAACCCACGACCTTTGGCTTCGGAGGCCAACACTCTATCCACTGAGCTACAGCCGCAGCATCTGGGATTGTACTGCCTGTCCAGCGCGAAGGCAGGCGGCCTCGATGGCGCCTTCACCCTGCACTTTCCGGGCGCAGGCCCGCAGCGACATCACTCGGCGGCAGCGTAAGCGTCCCTCGCCGCGGAAGCCGCGTTCGGTGTGCGCGCAGCGCGTCTGAGCTCCCATTCCTTCACCAGCGCGTAGATCGCCGGGATGACGCCCAGGGTGAGCACGGTCGAGGAGATCATGCCGCCCACCATGGGGGCGGCGATGCGGCTCATGACCTCGGAGCCTGCACCGGTGCCCCACATGATCGGCAGGAGGCCGGCCATGATCGCGACGACCGTCATCATCTTCGGACGCACGCGTTCGACGGCACCTTCCATGATGGCGGCGTAGAGGTCGGCCGCCTGCGGACGTCGGCCTTCCCGTTCACACCGTCGGCGCGCCTCGTCCCAGGCGTGATCGAGGTAGATCAGCATCACGACGCCCGTCTCCGCGGCCACGCCGGCCAGCGCGATGAAGCCCACCGCCACCGCCACGGAGAGGTTGTATCCGAGCATCCACAGCAGCCAGACGCCGCCGACCAGCGCGAAGGGAACCGACAGCATCACGATGAGCGTTTCCGTCAGGCGGCGGAAGTTCAGGTACAGCAGCAGGAAGATCGTCAGCAGGGTCACCGGAATGACGATCTTCATGCGGTCGATGGCGCGCTCCATGTACTCGAACTGGCCGCTCCAGGTGGCGTAGTAGCCGGGCGGGAACTTCACCTGCTCGGCCACGGCCTTGCGCGCCTCGGCCACGTAGGAGCCGATGTCGCGGTTGCGGATGTCGACGAAGATGTACGCCGACAGCAACGCGTTCTCCGTCCGGATGCCGGGCGTCCCGCGGGCCACCTGCACCTTCGCGACCTGGCCGAGCGGGACCATCGTGCGGCCCTCCATCGTCGGCACCAGCACCTCGCGCTCGATCAACTGAGGGTTGGCCCGCAGCTCGCGCGGATAGCGCACCGTCACGCCATAACGCTCCCGTCCTTCGACCGTCGTGGTGACGATCTCGCCGCCCAGCGCGGTCGAGATCACATCCAGCAGCTCCCCGACCGAGAGCCCGTAGCGCGCAAGCTGCGCGCGGTCCGGTTCAATGTTGAGATAGAAGCCGCCCGTGATGCGCTCGGCGAAGGCCGAGGTCGTGCCGGGGACCTTCTTGACGACGGCCTCGATCTCCTTGGCCAGCCGCTCCATCTCCAGCAGGTCCTTGCCGAACACCTTGATGCCGATGGGCGTGCGGATGCCCGTGGAGAGCATGTCGATGCGGGCCTTGATCGGCATGGTCCAGGCGTTGGATACACCGGGGAACTGGAGGGCCTGGTCCATCTCGGCGATGAGCTTGTCCACCGTCATCCCCTCGCGCCATTCGGATTCGGGCTTGAGGTTGATGACGGTCTCGAACATCTCCAGCGGGGCAGGGTCGGTGGCGGTGTTCGCGCGGCCCGCCTTGCCGTAGACCGAAGCCACCTCGGGGAAGCTCTTGATGATCTTGTTCTGCGTCTGAAGCAGCTCGGCAGCCTTGGTGATCGACATGCCCGGCAGGGATGCAGGCATGTACAGCAGGGTGCCCTCGTTGAGCGTGGGCATGAACTCGGTGCCGAGCCGGCTCGCGGGGTACAAGGTGGCCAGCAAGACGATCACCGAGGCGAGGATGGTCGTCTTCTTCCAGCGCATCACGCCGGCGATCATCGGGCGGTAGGCCCAGATCAGGAAGCGGTTCACCGGGTTCTTCGCCTCCGGCAGGATGCGTCCGCGGATGAACAGCATCATCAGCACCGGCACGAGCGTCACCGACAGCAGCGCGGCGCCCGCCATCGAGAAGGTCTTCGTGTAGGCCAGCGGCGAGAACAGCCGCCCCTCTTGCGACTCCAGCGTGAACACCGGCAGGAACGACACGGTGATGATGAGCAGCGAGAAGAAGAGCGCGGGCCCCACCTCCTTGCAGGCGTCGAGCATCGCGGCGGCCCGCTCGGCCGTGGTGTGCCCTGCCGGCAAGCGCTCCAGGTGCTTGTGGGCGTTCTCGATCATCACGATCGCCGCGTCCACCATGGCCCCGATGGCGATGGCAATGCCGCCCAGACTCATGAGGTTGGAGTTCATCCCGAGCAGGCGCATCGCGATGAAGGCGATGAGCACCCCCACCGGCAGCATCAGGATCGCGACCAGGGCCGAGCGCACGTGCAGCAGGAAGATGACGCACACCGCTGCGACGATCAGGCTTTCCTCGATCAGCGTCCGCGTGAGCGTGTCGATGGCACGGTGGATCAGCTCGGACCGGTCGTAGACCGACTCGATCGAAACACCGGCGGGAAGCCCGGACGCGATCTCGGCGATCTTGAGCTTGAGGTTGTGGATCACCTCCAGCGCATTCTGACCATAGCGGGCCATCGCGATGCCCGACACCACTTCGCCTTCGCCGTTGAGCTCCGAAAGCCCCCGGCGCTCGTCGGGTGCGAGCTCCACCCGCGCGATGTCGCGGATGAGGACCGGCGTGCCGTCGTCGCTCTTGACCGCGAGGGTCTCCAGGTCCGCCGGCCCGCGCAGGTAGCCCCTGCCGCGCACCATGTACTCGGTTTCCGACATTTCGACGACGCGTCCGCCCACGTCGCGGTTGGAGTCGCGGATGACCTGCGAGACCTTCGACAGCGGAATGCCGTAGGAACGCAGCTTGGCCGGGTCCACGGTAACCTGGTAGGTCTGGACGAACCCGCCCAGGGAGGCGACCTCGGCCACGCCAGGGGCCTTCGTGAGTTGGTAGCGCACGTACCAGTCCTGGATGCTGCGCAGCTCGGCGAGCGTGCGGTCCTTGGCGAGCAGCACGTACTGGTACACCCAGCCCACGCCCGTGGCGTCGGGCCCGAGCTGCGGGCTCACGCCTTTCGGCAGGCGGCCGGCCGCGAAGTTCAGGTACTCCAGTACCCGGCTGCGCGCCCAGTAGATGTCGGTGCCGTCCTCGAAGATCACGTAGACGAAGGAGGCGCCGAAGAACGAGAAGCCCCGCACGACCTTCGACTTGGGCACCGCCAGCATGGCGGTGGTCAGCGGGTAGGTGACCTGGTCCTCGACGACCTGGGGCGCCTGCCCCGGGTACTCCGTGTACACGATGACCTGGACGTCGGACAGGTCCGGCAGCGCATCCAGCGGCGTCTTCAGCACGGCATAGAGGCCGCCGACGACGACGAACAAGGTGGCGAGCAGGACGACGAAGGGATTGCGGCCGGACCAGCCGATGATCTTGGCAAGCATCGCCGCTCCTTACATCCGGGAAACGGACGTGATGACCCATTCGCCCGGTTCGCGCTCGACGAACTCGAACCTGACCTTGGTACCAGGCTTCAAGTCGCGCAGCAGGCTTTCGTTGGCCACCTTGAACTCCATGGTCATGGCCGGCCAGCGCAAGGTGGGAACGGGGCCATGGTTGAGGCTCAGCGAGCCGGTCTTTGCGTCCACGTCCTCCACGATGCCCTCGGCCCGGTGCCCCACCGAGGCGGGCGCGCCGGCGGCGGGCGGGGGAGCGGCATGGCCGGCATGGCCGGCATGGGCCGCAGCGCCGGTGGCCGCAGGGCCCGAGGCTGGCACCGCCGAGGGGCCGGGAGCGGCATGGCCGGCATGGGCCGCCAGCGCGCCAACGGCGGCTTTGAGGTTGCTCTCGGCGTCGATCAGGAAGTTCGCGGCCACCACGACCTGCTCGCCCTCACGCACGCCCTCCAGCACCTGGACGTGGGTGTCGCTGCGCGCGCCCGTCTTCACCTCCCGCGGCTCGAAGCGGCCCTCGCCGACTTGCACCAGGACGATGCGTCGCGTTCCGCTGTCGATGACGGCCGAATCGGGCACGGCCAGGACCGGCCTCGTGTCGGCGGCGGCCAGCTCCACCTGGGCGAACATGGCCGGCTTGAGCAGGTGCCCCGGATTGGCGAGTTCGAGCCGCACGGGGATCGTCCTCGTCTGCGCGTTCAGCGTGGGATACACGTAAGTCACCGTGCCGCTGAAGGTCCTTTCCGGGTACGCATCGATGCGCACCGTGGCCCGCGCACCGCGCTTGAGCGAGCCGATGTCCTGCTCGAAGACATCAGCGATCACCCAGACGGCGCCGAGGTCCGTCACCTGGTACAGCGTTTCGCCCGGCATGAACCGCATGCCCTGGACGGCTTTCTTCTCGGTCACGATGCCGCTGACCGGCGAGCGGAACGTCACGGTGCGGCGGATTTCGCCGGTGCGGGCGAGCGCTTCCACCTGATCAGGCGGGATGTCCCAGTTGCGCAGGCGCAGCAGGCTCGATTCCGCCAGCTGGCGCATGCCGGCGGCGGCGTCGCCCCCCGCTCCCGCCAGCGCTCGCACCCCCTGAGCCGCGATGGCGTACTCGCGCTGGGCCGAGACCAGCTCCGGGCTGTACACCTCGAACAGCGCCTGGCCGCGTGCGACCGGCTGCCCCGTTGCGTTCACATGGAGGCGCTCCACGTACCCTTCGAACTTGGACGTCACGGCATAGACGCGGCGCTCGTCGGGCTCCACACGTCCGCTCGCGCGCACGACGCGTCCCAACGGACGCAGGGCGGCGGCTTCCGTTCGCACACCCATCTTCTGCACCTTCTCGGCGCTGATACGGACCTGCGGCGCGCCGCTCGTGCTTTCGGGCTCCTCGCCTTCGTACACGGGGATGTAGTCCATCCCCATCGGATCCTTCTTGGGTGTGGGCGAGGTGTCCGGCAACCCCATCGGGTTGCGGTAGTAGAGGATCCTGCGCGCCGCAGGCCCGGCCTTCGCGGTCTCGGCACTGGTGGGGGTTGCCGTGGCGGCGGAGTGCTGGCGGCTGCTCCACCATTGGCCGGCCACGACACCGGCTGCGGCCACGGTCACGGTGAGCAGGGCCACGAACGAGTTCTTCACAGCGCGTCTCCCAGGATGCGTTCGATCTCCGCGGCGCGCATCTGCGCGTCGACCTGTGTTTTGAGCAGGTCCAGGCGGGCCCTGCGGGTCTGGCGTTGTGCTTCCAGCAGGCTGGTGAAGTCCACCTTGCCCGTCTCGTAACCGGCCAGCGCGGATTGCAGGCTCAACTCGGCCTGCGGCAGTTGGCGCGTTCGGATCAGCTCTTCGGCGTGGCGCGCCGCCTCCAGCGCCGACAGCTGCTCTTCGAGCTCGGCGGCGGCCTGGGTGGCAGCGGCCTCGGCGCGTGCACGCGCCGCTTCGACCATGGCCGCGGCCTCGCGCTCCTGCGACCGACGGCTGGCTTGCTGGAGCGGGATGTTGAACTCCACCATCAGCATCCACTCCGTCACGCGCGACCTCATCTGCGTGGGAGTGATCCCGATGTTGAAGTCGGGATAGCGGTTGCGCCACGTGAGGTCGCGGTTCGATTGCGCGGCCTCGAGCCGGGCTGCCTCCGCCCGCACCAGGGGGTTGGCCTCGCGCACGCGAGCCAACAGTTCGGTTGCGGGCAATGCTGCCGTGGCGGGCAGGGCCGGCAGGTCTTGCGGTTCCGCCAGCGGCGCGCTCGGGCCGCGCCCGAGCAGCGCGTTCAGCCGCGCCTGCAACTGGCGCTTGTCGTTGGCCGCCGCGATCAGCTCCGAGCGCATGGCGGTTTGCTCCAGCTGGGCGCGAAGCACGTCCTGCTGCGCCGCCAGGCCGCCGGCATAGCGGGTCTGGGCCACCTGCTCCATGCGGGTGACGAGGTCCAGGAGTTCGCGGGTGATGCGTTCGTTGCGGCTGGCCAGGAAGTACTGCGCATAGGCCACGCGGATGCGCGCGGCCTGCTCCGCCCAGAGGACCGCGGCCCGCGCCTGGGCCTGCCGGGCCTCCGCTTCCGCGGCCTGGCGGCGCAGCTCGCGCTTGCCCCAGGCGGGGAACTGCTGCATCAACGTGTACTTCGTCTGGGCCACCTTCGACGGCAGCAAGCTGGGGCCGGCGCTGTTGCCGTAGTTGTTGAAGTTCTCGAGCTCGACGCGCAGCACCGGGTCGGGCAAGGCTGCGGCCGGCTGCACGCGCTGTGCCGCGGCAGCGGCTTCGTGCTGCATCGAGGCGAGCTCGGGGTTGTTCTGGCGGGCGTAGTCGAGAAGAGATGCGAGGTCGCTGCCCAGTGCGGCCTGCTGCGCGGCTGCCCACAGGGGCAACGCCAACAGGGCGACACCGGCGCCAGTACGTACCCCTGCAAGGGACCAATGGCGGGCCATGTCGATCGGGTTCCGGAATGCGGGTGCGGCGGGGGCGCCGCGAAGACTGCCCGCGGGGGGCAGCGCGCCTGTGCGGAAGGGGCCGCAGGCTAGAGCGCGAGCCTCAGGAACAGGATCGGTATGCGTTCAGGCGGCGCCGGTTCGTTCGCGCGGCGCCACGCCGCAGGCCGTGCCAGCGCAACGGCGTGGGGCTGTGCTTGCACGGACTGCGGGGCCGGCGTCCACGGGGTGGTGCTCGAAGGCGGCGCGTCTTGACGCGGCTCGTGAGGCGCGGGCGCCGCGCTCAATTCGTTGCCACACGCGTCCAAGCACGGATGGACCGTGGTCGCGCACGCTTGCGCGAATGCCACTCCAGCAACGAACAGCCACAGCAGCAGCACGAGGGCTGCCAGCCGTGGGATGTTGCGTCGCAGGAGGTTCATCACGGGGTCGGGTGTTTGCGGGGATGTTAGGGGCGCCGCCCCCCTGCCGGTTGATGCGGATCAAACCCCGCAGGCGCTTGGCCGACGGTGCACCGACGCCGGGATTACAAATCTGTCATCACAGGCTTTCCGAGGAGCGATCGCCCGCAGGTGAGGCGGCCGAGGCAGGGCGGCTCGATCCGGTCGCGGCAAGCGACTCGTGTTCGCGCCCAGCCGTCCTGGCTGCCGGAGCCCCCCGCGTCATCACTTCATCGTACAAAGCCTCGAGCTTGGGAGTCTGCTTGCGGATGTCGAACATCTCGCACACGTACTCGCGCCCGCGGCGCCCGAGGCGCAGGGCCAGCGCGCGGTCGCGCAGCAAGAGGTCGATGTGCTCGGCCAGGGCCGTGTCGTCGCGTTCCTGGCACAAGAGCCCCGTCTCGCCGTGCAGCACCGCCTCGGGGATGCCGCCGTGCCACGTCGAGACGACGGGAACACAGCAGGCCGACGCCTCGTTGAACACGATGCCCAGCGCCTCGCTGTCGCCGTCCTCCGCGGTCTGGCTGGGCAGCACGAACGCTTCCGCCTGCTGCATCAGCCGCAGCACCTCGTCGTGGCTGCGCACGCCGAGGAAGCGCATGCGCTCGCCCACGCCCAGCTCCTGCGCCAGGCGCACGTAGAGCGGGGTGAGCCCGCCTTCGCCGACCTGCCACAGTTCCACGTCGGGATGCCGCGCGGCAATCCGCGCCCAAGCTCTGATGAGGGTGTCTAGCCCCTTCTTGAAGGTGTGCCGCGCCACGCACAGCACATAGCGCGGACCGTCGCGGCGGGGCGCAGGGACGAAGCGTTCGAGGTCGATGCCGATGTAGATCTGGCGTACCTTGTCGGGTGGGTAGCCGCATGCCAGCAGCTTCTGCTCGACGAATCGAGACACGGCGACGAAAGCTGCTCCTTCCCGGATCAGTTCGCTCTCGCGCGCGGCGAACCATCGCTGCGTGGGCTTGCGGCTGCGCGCGAAGCGCGTGCGGTCGGTCGTCACGTCGCTGCCGTGGAAGGTCGTGACGAGCGGGATGCCGAGACGGCGCGAGAGCGGGAGGGCCATCACGGCGTCGAGCCCGAAATGCGCGTGCAGCAGACGCAGACCGCGCAGCTCGCGCAGCGGGAAGGCGCCCGGCCAGCGCGTCAACGTCCAAAGCCGCCGCTTCCATGCGGCCGAAGGCGCGTGGACGCGCCCGCCCCCGGGGGCCAGATGTTCGCGCACCACCATGTGGGGCTCGAAGCGCCGCAGCGATGCGACCTGATCCTGGATGAAGGTCTCGGAAGGAGCCGGAAAGACGGTGCGAAAGACACCAATCGGCACACGTGCGGTCACCGACGCGGCGGCTGGGTCCGCCGCACCGCGGGACCACTGCACGTCCCGTGGATACGTCTGCCGGTCGACCGCCTCGTGCATGTCGTCTCCCCGAAGGCTGGACTGGAGGCGGCCCATCGATGGCAGCGGGCGCAGGGCTGTCGGAGCGTGCACCCCGCAGCTGCTGGCAGCCGCAGGAAGGAAGCGACCGCGCCGGGGCTCCCACAGCACGGAGGACCGGTCGCTTCTCGGTCCGGGGGAATCCGCCTCGTCAGGGCAGTATGCACACCGGGCTCGACGGTGCCACCCTCACCTGGGGGTTCGGGCGGGCCCGGCATGCAACGGGATCTCACATCCCCGCGGGCCAGGGCTGAGCCGCTTCCGGCTCCCGGTAGCGCGACGGCTGCGGTGGCGTGCCGCCGACCCGCACGCGCACGGCGCAGTACTTGAGCTCGGGGATCTTCGCCACCGGGTCCAGGGCCGGGTTCGTCAGTCGGTTGGCGGCGGCCTCGTAATAGCAGAAGGCCACGAAGACCGCGCCTCGCGGGATGCTCTCGTCGGCGCGGGCATAAAGAGAGACTTCGCCGCGGCGCGACTGCAATGTGATCACTTCGCCCGGGCGCGCGCCGAGCGCTTCCAGGTCCAACGGGTGGATGAGCGCGACCGGATCGGGTTCGATCGCGTCGAGCACCCGGCTGCGGCGTGTCATGCTGCCGGTGTGCCAGTGTTCGAGCTGGCGGCCGGTGATGAGCACCCACGGGTAGTCGGCGTCGGGCCGTTCGGCGGCGGGCACGATGTCGGCCGGCACGAAGCGGCCGCGGCCGCTGGGTGTCGGGAAGCGCTCGGTGAAGACCACAGGCTGACCCGGAGCGCCTTCCTGCGTGCAGGGGTACGCGACGGCGTGCTCGCGCTGCAACCGCTCCCAGGTGATGCCGGCGATGCTGGGCATCGAGTGCCGCATCTCGTCGAAGACCTCGCTCACGTCCGTGTACCGCCACGGCAGTCCCAGCCGCTGCGCGAGGGCCTGGATGATCCACAGGTCCTGCCGGGCCTGGCCCGGCGGCTCCAGCGCCTGCCGGCCGAGTTGCACCGTGCGGTCGGTGTTCGTGAAGGTGCCGGTCTTTTCGGGGAAGGCGCTGGCCGGCAGCACCACGTCGGCCAGTGCGGCCGTCTCGGTGAGGAAGATGTCCTGCACCACCAGGTGGTCCAGTGCGGCCAGCGCCTGGCGGGCATGATTGACGTCGGGGTCCGACATCGCCGGGTTCTCGCCCATGATGTACATGCCGCGGATCTCGCCCGCGAGCGCGGCGTTCATCACCTCCACCACCGTGAGGCCCGGGCGGTCGTCCAGCGGCACGCCCCACAGCCGCTCGAACTTGGCGCGCGCCCCGGGGTCGGTGACGCGCTGGTAGTCGGGCAGCATCATCGGGATCAGGCCCGCGTCCGAGGCACCTTGCACGTTGTTCTGGCCGCGCAACGGGTGCAGGCCGGTGCCCGGCCGGCCGATCTGTCCGGTGGCCAGCGCCAGCGCGATCAGGCAGCGGGCGTTGTCGGTGCCGTGCACGTGCTGGCTCACGCCCATGCCCCACAGGATCATCGAAGCCCGCGAGGTGGCATAGGCGCGCCCCACCTCGCGGATGACGCCGGCCTCGATGCCGCAGAGGGGCGCCATGGCCTCCGGGCTGTAGCCCTGCACGTGCTCGCGCAGCGCCTCGAACCCCTCGGTGCGCCCGGCGATGAAGGCCTCGTCCACCAGGCCCTCGGTGACGATGACGTGCAGCAGGGCGTTGAGCAGCGCGACGTCGGTGTCGGGCTTGAACGCGAGGTGCCGCCAGGCGTGGCGGGCGAGTTCCGAGTGGCGAGGGTCGCACAGCACGAGCCGGGTGCCTTCCCGCACCGCGTTCTTGATCCAGGTCGCGGCCACCGGGTGGTTCACGCTCGGGTTCGCGCCGATCACGATCACCAGCTCGGCCTGCATCACGTCCATCACCGGGTTCGAGACGGCGGCCGAGCCGATGCCCTCCAGCAGTGCCGCCACCGAGGAGGCGTGGCACAGACGGGTGCAATGGTCGACGTTGTGGCTGCGAAAGCCGGTGCGCACCAGTTTCTGGAAGAGGTACGCCTCCTCGTTGCTGCCCTTGGCCGAGCCGAAGCCGGCCAGCGCGCGCGGGCCGTGCCGGTCGCGGATGCGCAGCCAGCCGGCGGCGGCGAGGTCGAGCGCCTCGTCCCAGGTCGCCTCTCGAAACACCTCCTGCCAGCGGGCCGGGTCGAGCGTCTCGTCCGCGCGCTTGGGCACTCCTTCACGCCGCACCAGGGGCACGGTCAGGCGCTGGGGGTGGCGCACATAGTCGAACCCGTAGCGGCCCTTCACGCACAGCCGCCCGTGGTTCGCGGGCCCGTCGCGGCCGCTCACGGCGATGAGCGTGTTGTCCTTGACGTGGTAGGTGAGCTGGCAGCCCACTCCGCAGTAGGGGCACACCGAGTCCACCGTCTTGTCCGGCACCTGCAAGGCCGGGCCGCCCGCCGAAGACAGCGCGCCGGTCGGGCAGGCTTGCACGCACTCCCCGCAGGCCACGCAAGTCGAGGCGCCCATCGGGTCGTCCTGGTCGAAGACGATCTTTTCTGCCGGGCCCCGGAAGGCCAGGCCGATCACGTCGTTGACCTGCTCGTCGCGGCAGGCGCGCACGCAGCGCGTGCACTGGATGCACGCGTCCAGGTGCACGGCGATCGCAGGGTGGCTGGTGTCGGGCGCGGGTTGGGGCCGCGATGCGAAGCGCGGCCGCCCCACGCCGAGCCTGCGCGCCCACTGGTCGAGCTCGTTGTCGCGTGTGTAGGCCGTCTCGGGCATGTCGGCCAGCAGCAGCTCCAGCACCATCTTCTGGGCGTGCCGGGCCCGCTCGCTCGCGCTGTGCACCTGCATGCCGGGCGTCGCGACGCGGCAGCACGAGGCGGCGAGCACCCGCTCGCCCTCGACCTCCACCATGCAGGCGCGGCAATTGCCCACCGGCTCCAGGCCTTCCTTGTGGCACAGGTGCGGGATCTCGACCCCGGCGCGCCGCGCGGCAGCCCAGATCGTCTCGCCCGGGCGGGCCTGCACCGTGCGGCCGTCCAGCGTGAACTCGAGCAGGGGCTCGTCCTCGGCGTGCGGACGTCGCGGCTCAAGTGCTGCGCTCATCTCAAGATCCTTCCATCCCGCCGCAGGCGCTCGGGGGGTGACCCAGTTCGTGGGGGAAGTACCGGATCACGCAGTCGATCGGGTTCGGCGCCGCCTGCCCCAGCCCGCAGATCGACGCATCGCGCATCGCCTGGGAGAGCTCCTCCAGCAGCGCGGTGTCCCACTGCGACTGCTGGATCAGGGCCCGCGCCTTGGCCGTGCCCACGCGGCAGGGCGTGCACTGCCCGCAGGACTCGCTCTCGAAGAAGCGCATCAGGTTGCGCGCCGCATCGACCGCCCGGTCGTGCTGCGAGAGCACGATGACGGCCGCCGAGCCGATGAAACAACCATAGGGCTGCAGCGTGTCGAAGTCCAGCGGCACGTCCGCGAACCGCGCGGGCAAGATGCCGCCCGAGGCGCCCCCGGGCAAGAAGGCGTAGAGCTCGTGGCCCTCGGCCATGCCGCCGCAGTATTCGTCCACCAACTCGCGCAGCGTGATGCCGGCCGGCGCCCATTTGACGCCCGGGTGCCTCACCCGCCCCGAGACGGAGAACGAGCGCAGCCCCTGGCGGCCATGGCGGCCTTCGCGCGTGAACCATGCGGGCCCGCGCTCGACCAGATCGCGCACCCAGTACAGCGTCTCGAAGTTGTGCTCCAGCGTCGGGCGCCCGAACAGGCCCACCTGCGCGACATAGGGCGGGCGCAAGCGGGGCATGCCGCGCTTGCCCTCGATCGACTCGATCATCGCGGACTCCTCGCCGCAGATGTAGGCGCCCGCGCCGCGCCGCAACTCGATGGGCGGCAGCGGCACGGGCGGGTCGGCACGCAGCGCCGCGAGCTCCCGCTCCAGCAACGCGCGGCAGCCGGCGTACTCGTCGCGCAGGTAGAGGTAGACCGCCTCGATGCCCACCGCCCAGGCGGCGATCAGCATGCCCTCGAGAAAGCGGTGCGGGTCGCGCTCCAGGTAGTGGCGGTCCTTGAAGGTGCCGGGCTCGCCCTCGTCGAGGTTGACGGCCAGCAGGCGCGGCGCCGGCTGCGCGCGCACCAGGCGCCACTTGCGCCCGGCCGGGAACCCAGCGCCGCCCAGGCCGCGCAAGCCGGCGTCTTCGAGCGCGCGGATCACCGATTCGGCATCCCGCCGGCCGGCCGCGCATTCCTGCAAGAGCCGATAGCCGCCCGCGGCGCGGTAGCTCGCATACCCGATCGCATGGGCCGGCACCTCGTCCTGCCAGGCGCCGGCGGCCACGGCCTGCTCCACCGCATCGACGCTGGCGTGGGGCACCGGGCGCTGGTGCACCACCGCCACCGGCGCCTGCGCGCAGCGCCCGACGCACGGCGCGCCGATCACGCGCACCTCGGCGCCCAGCACGGCCGGCAGGCGCGCCAGCAGCTCCTTGGCGCCCGCCAGCTCGCAAGCGAGGCTCTCGCACACCCGCACGGTCAGCCGTGGCGGCGCGGGGTAGCGGCCCTCGGCGTCCTCGCGCACGACATCGAAGTGGTGATAGAAGGTCGCGACCTCGAACACCTCGGCCTGCGACAGACGCAACAGCTGCGCCAGCGCGGCCAGGTGCGCGGTCGTGAGCTGGCGGTAGCGGTCCTGCAAGGCGTGCAGGTGTTCGATCAGCAGATCGCGTCGCAACGGCAGTGCGCCCAGCGCGCTCTGCACCTCGGTCACCGCCTGCGGCAGCACCGGGCGGCCGCGCGGGCGTTCGCGGCGCCGCTCGCGGCTGGGCCCGTGCGGCTCGATGGGGATGACCTTGGCGGCAGGCGTCATGGCGCAGTGGCGGCGGCCGGGCCGTCGGCCTCGGGCAGTTCGAACAGGCTGGTGGCCTTCAGGTCCAGCACCTCGATGCCGTGCTGGTTGAAGAGCTGCCAGCGCCAGTTGAGGATACCGAGTGTGGGCTGCGAGCGCGAGCGGCGCCGGTCGACGACCGTCGCGCGCAGGCGCAGGCTGTCGCCCGGGCGCACCGGGTGCGGCCAGCGGACGTAGTCCAGCCCGGGCGAGGCGAACGACTCCGAGCCGTTGAGCGCCGCCTGCACCACCAGGCGCATCGCGATGCCGCAGGTGTGCCAGCCGCTGGCGATCAGCGCGCCGAACCGGCTGCGCGTGGCCGCCTCCTCGGGCTCGGTGTGGAACCACTGCGGGTCGTAGCGGCGCGCGAACTCGAGGATCTCGGCCTCGCTCACCGTGACCGGGCCCGCTTCGATGACCCGCCCGATCTCGAACTCGGCGAACTTCATGGCCGCCCTCAGCCGCCGTCCGCGGTGCCGCGGGGGCCGTGCCCGGCCGGCGGGATCCACGCCGCAGGCCGCTTCGCCAGGAAGGCCGCGAACCCTTCGCGCGCTTCGTCGGTGCCGCGCACGCGGCTGATCGTCTGCGCGGTGAGTTCGCGCACCGCCTCGGTGACCGGGCCGACCTCCAGCTGCGCGAACAGGCGCTTGATCTCCACCTGGGCCTGCGGGCCGCTGGCGAGCAGTTCGTCCACGATGGCGTCGATCGCTTCGTCCAGGCCCGCCGCGGGCACCACCTGCTGGACCAGCCCGAGGCGTTGCGCCTCCTCGGCGCCGATGCGCGCGGCGGTGAGCGCCAGCCGCTGCGCCTGCCGCTTGCCCACCGCATTGACCAGGTAGGGCCCGATCACCGCGGGCAGGATGCCGAAGCGCGCCTCGCTCACGGCGAACTGCGTGCCTTCGGCCGCCACCGCGATGTCGCAGGCGCACGCCAGGCCCACGCCGCCGCCCAGCGCCAAGCCGTGCACCCGCGCCACCGTGGGCTTGGGGCATTCGTGGATGCACCGCAGCATGCCCGCGAAGCGGCGCGCGTCCTCCAGGTTCCATTCGCGCGTGGCCTCGCTGGCCCGCTTCATCCACTGCAGGTCGGCCCCCGCGCTGAAGGCTTTGCCGGCGCCCGACAGCACGACCACACGCACGTCCGGGCGGCCCGCCAGCTCCTCGAAGGCGCCGTCCAGGTCGGCGATCATCGTCTCGTCGAAGGCGTTGTACACCTGCGGCCGGTTCATCTGCACATGGGCGACGCCGCGGGCGTCTCGGGTGAGGGTCAGGGTCTTCATGGGATCACTCGGGTCGAAGGCTGCAAGCATACGTCGGCCAGGCGCCGGCCCTCAGGGCGACGGGCCCGCTTCCGGACGGCCCCGCGGCGGCGCTCAGTACGTCTCGAGGTGGAGTCGGCCCTCGCGCTTGAGCGCGCCGGCCAGGAGGTCCCACGGCAGTCCGCTCGCGTGGGCCACGTCGCGCAGCGCCAGCAGCACCCCCGTCTCCATGCTCTTGAGTCCGCACACGTAGATGTAGGTGTTCGGGTCTTTGAGCAGCTCGCCCAGGTCGGGCGCGCGCTCGCGCATGAGGTCTTGCACGTAGCGCTTGGGCGCCCCCGGCGTGCGCGAGAACGCGAGGTTGATGTCGATGAAGTCCTTGGGCAGGCTCATCAGGGGCCCGAAGTAGGGCAGCTCCTCCTTGGTGCGCGCCCCGAAGAAGAGCATCAGCTTGCCGCCTTCGAACTTGCCGCTCTTGCGCAGCCGGCGCCTCCATTCGGTCATCGCGCGCATCGGCGCGCTGCCCGTGCCGGTGCAGATCATCACGATGTTCGAGCGCGGGTGGTTGGGCATCAGGAAGCTGGTGCCGAACGGGCCGATCACCTGCACCGTCTCGCCCACCTTCAGGTCGCACAGGTAGTTGGAGCACACGCCGCGCACCGGGCGGCCCTGGTGGTCCTGCGTGACGCGCTTGACCGTGAGCGACACGTTGTTGTAGCCCGGGCGCTCGCCGTTGCGGGGGCTGGCGATCGAGTACTGCCGCGCATGGTGCGGCCGGCCCTGCGCGTCCACACCCGGCGGCAGGATGCCGATGGACTGGCCCTCGAGCACCGGGAACGGCATCGCGCCGAAATCCAGCACGATGTGGTGCGTTTCGTTGGCGGTACCTTCCTCGTTGACCCGCACATTGCCGACCACGGTCGCCGTGGTCGGGTTCTTGGCGCCGTACAGGTTGGTGTAGGCGTGCGCGGCCGACCAGGGTGGCACGGTCGAGCCGTAGGTCGCGGCGGTGAACTCGGTCTCCTCGCCCGCCTGCGGCGCGGTCGTGTCCGGCGTGTGGACCACCGGCTCCAGCTCGACCGGCTCGAACCCCTCGGCGCCCCACTGGTCGGGCGTGAGCTCGGGGGGCAGCTCGTCCCAGCCGAGTTGCTCCTCGACGCTGTACGCCCGGGCGCGGGGCACCGTGCGCCAGTTGTCGATCGCGCCGGTCGGGCACGGCGGCACGCAGGCCATGCAGGCGTTGCACACGTCGGCCTTCACGACGTAGTTGCGCTCGTCGTGCGTGATTGCCCCGACCGGGCAGGTCGCCTCGCACGTGTTGCAGCGGATGCAGATTTCCGGGTCGATCAGATGCTGCTTGATGACGACCGGCTGCGTGGCCATGTCCATGAGGCGCCTGACGGAATCAGTTGAAGCGCACGTACTCGAAATCGATCGGCTGGCGGTTGATGCCCATCACCGGCGGCGCGATCCAGTTGGCGAACTTGCCCGGCTCCACCACCCGGCCCATCAGCGAGCCCACGAAGGCGCGGTCTTCGGCCGAGGGCAGCCACTCGTCGCGGTGCGCTTCCCACTCGGCCTGCGAGACCACGCGCCCTTCCGGCGTGACGTGCACGCCGGCCAGCGTGCCGATGCGGCGGTGGAAGGCCTTGTGCGGCACGGTCAGCCGGAACGGCAGGCCGGCCTTCTCGATCACCTTGTTCCAGCGCGCCACGCCGGCCATCGAGTCCTTGATGAAGTCGTCGCGCAGCACCTCGTTCAAGGCGTTGAGCATCGGCACCTCCTTCTCGACCAACTGGCCGCCCTGCACGTCGAGGATGCGGTAGGTCTCCCCCTTGAGGCGGTGGTCGTCGGTGCGCTTGCCTTCCTCGTAGCGGCCCTTCAGGCCCGAGGTGTAGAAGGTCGCGGCATTCGACGACTGGTCGGCGCCGAACAGGTCGATCGTCACGCTGTAGTGGAAGTTGAGGTAGCGCTGGATCGTGGGCAGGTCGATCACGCCGGCGGCGCGCACCTGGGCCGGGTCGTCGGTCTTGAGCTGGTTCATCACCTCGCAGGTGCGCTGGATCACTCGCGCCACGCCGGACTCCCCGACGAACATGTGGTGCGCCTCCTCCGTCAGCATGAACTTCGTCGTGCGTGCCAGCGGGTCGAAGCCCGACTCGGCCAGCGCGGCGAGCTGGAACTTGCCGTCGCGGTCGGTGAAGTAGGTGAACATGTAGAAGCTCAGCCAGTCG